>JAGFXQ010000111.1 GCA_017861355.1 Bacillota bacterium | reverse complement strand
AGGATATCATGTGTAGATATCGGTGTTACATCAAGAATGGGTGGTACAGCTCCTTTAAAGCGTTTCATAACAATAACATGAACATCATTCATAGATTTCAGAAACTGGTATGCTGATTCATGGCGAAAAAAACCGGGATATGCCTTACTAAAGGTCTTGATATTCTGCTCGCCCATAATTCCCCATATCTCTTGATGGTTCTTCCCAACATATTCACCAATCTGATCAACAATTCCTGTTGCTATATAATCCTCCACATCCTGAAGAGGTGAGAATATAACATCTGCCTGTAATTGGAATTGCTGTAATGCCTTACTGACAACTTCCTTACCGAATAATGCTTTGCATGACTGAACCCAAGATGATACTACGGTGCCTTTCATTTTGTTCCTCCTTATGTATTAATTCATCTTGTATCATCTTAATACGAATACTTATATTTATCAACTACTATTTAATAATAATAACTATTATTGTTAAATAGTTAATAATTCGGCTTTCTTTATTTGCCTAACCACCTTTTTCATAAGACGATACTCCTAATTTACAATAAAGCAGGCCCACTCATATGCAAAATTTATGCATAGAAGCAGACCTGCCATAAAGGCTAATAACTATTTAATTATTTAAGTAAAGAGTCTGAACTATTCAGCGTCTGTTCCATAAAGCTTGGAGAGTTTCACTAAGTGCTCATATTTTGCAACAGAATTCTTCTCTGCATTAGCAAATAACTGCTCTGCTCTCTCCGGATTCTGACGAATTAAGGAGCTGTAACGTACCTCATTCTTGATGAAATCCTGGTAGCTTGCGCTAGGAGCTTTGCTATCTAAGATGAAAGGATTCTTTCCTTCTTCTGTCATACGAGGATCGAAGCGGAACATATTCCAGTAACCGGAAGCAACCGCATTCTTCTCTTCTGTCTGAGATACGCCCATACCACCCTTGATACCATGATTGATACAAGGAGCATATGCGATAACGATGGAAGGACCCGGATAGCTCTCAGCCTCAACTAAAGCTTTGATTGTCTGGTTGTAATCAGCACCCATAGCGATCTGAGCAACATATACGTAACCATAGCTCATAGCAATTGCTGCTAAATCCTTCTTCTTTACTTCCTTACCAGCTGCTGCAAACTGAGCGATTGCGCCGGTAGGTGTAGCCTTGGAGGACTGACCACCGGTGTTGGAGTAAATCTCGGTATCAAATACTAAGATGTTAACATCCTGGCCGCTTGCGATAACATGATCCAAACCGCCGAAGCCGATATCGTATGCCCAACCGTCACCACCGAAGATCCACTGAGACTTCTTGGATAAGAATTCCTTATCCTTTAAGATATCCTTGCCTTCTGCGCAGTCACATGCTTCCAGAACTCGAACGAGTGCACTGGTTGCACCTGCATTTTCACGACCGTTCTCATAAGAGGAAAGGTATCTCTCAGCTGCTGCCTTAACATCATCTTTGCCTGTAGCTGCTGCTAATTCTTCTACCTTGCTCTTAACTCTGCTTCTTAATGCCTGCTGAGCAAGGTACATACCATAACCGAACTCTGCATTATCCTCGAATAAGGAGTTAGCCCATGCAGGACCTTGTCCATTTTTATTTACAGTATAAGGTGTGGAAGGATAAGAACCACCCCAGATAGAGGAGCAACCTGTTGCATTTGCAACAAACATTCTATCACCAAATAACTGAGTTACTAACTTAGCGTAAGGAGTCTCACCACAACCAGCACAAGCACCGGAGAATTCAAGTAACGGCTGTTTAAACTGGCTTCCCTTAACGGAAACATCCTTGAATTTTTCAGCTACTTCCGGCTTCTCATCCAAGCCCAGACCAAATTCAAATACCTTCTGCTCTGCTAACTGTGTATCTAAAGGCTTCATAACAAGTGCTTTTGCACCCTTCTTACCAGGACATACATTTGCACAGGATCCACAACCCATACAGTCAAGAGCAGATACTGTCATAGCAAATTCAAGACCTGCAACACCGGTCATAGCTGTCTTCTTCATTCCTTCCGGAGCCTTAGCAGCTTCGTCAGCAGTTAATGCAACCGGACGAATAACCGCGTGAGGACATACGTAAGAACAGAAGTTACACTGGATACAGTTCTCAGGATTCCATTCCGGAACATCTACTGCAATACCACGCTTCTCGAATGCGGAAGAGCCCTGAGGTAAAGTACCATCAGCTGCATTTGCAAATGCAGATACCGGAAGATCGTTACCCATCTGAGCACTAACAGGAGTTAATATATTGTTAACGAAATCAACAACATCTTTTCTACCATCGGTAACCTTAGCAAGGATATCTTCATCAACAGCGTTCTTCCAGCTCTCAGGAACCTGAATCTCCTTCAGACCGGTAAGACCACGATCGATTGCGGTATGGTTCATAGCAACGATTGCTTCACCCTTCTTGCTGTAGGAAGCAGTAGCTGCGTCCTTCATGTACTTCACTGCTTCGTCAACAGGAATAATGTTAGCAAGCTTGAAGAATGCTGCCTGAAGGATTGTATTGATACGTCCGCCTAAGCCGATCTCTTTACCAATGCTGATACCGTCGATGGTGTAGAACTTAATGTTGTGTTCTGCCATATAACGCTTAACCTGTCCAGGTAAATGTTTCTCGATTTCTTCCATATCCCAACCGCAGTTAAGTAAGAAAGTACCGCCATCCTTTAATTCCTGAACCATGTTGTATTTTCTAACATAGGAAGGATTGTGGCAAGCTACGAAGTTTGCTTCTGTGATTAAGTAAGTAGACTTAATCGGCTTCTTACCAAATCTTAAATGGGACATTGTGACACCACCGGATTTCTTGGAGTCATAATCAAAGTAAGCCTGAGCGTACATGCTGGTATGATCACCAATGATCTTGATGGAGTTCTTATTTGCACCTACGGTACCGTCTGCTCCAAGGCCCCAGAATTTACAGCTGATTGTTCCTTCCGGAGTAGTATTTGGATTCTCAGTAATATCAAGAGATAAGTTAGTAACATCATCCTTGATACCGATGGTAAAGGTCTTCTTTGCTGTGTTCTTATAAACAGCAATGATCTGAGCCGGTGTAGTATTCTTGGAACCTAAACCGTAACGGCCGTTGAATACAGGGATATTACCAAACTGGCTATCCTTTAATGCTGCAACAATATCTAAGTATAAAGGTTCGCCAAGTGAGCCTGGCTCCTTTGTTCTGTCAAGTACAGTAATCTTCTTAACCGATGCAGGAATAGCTTCGATTAAACGCTTAGCGCTGAAAGGACGATATAAACGAACCTTTACAAGACCAACCTTAGCGCCGTTTGCATTCAGGTAATCAATGGTCTCTTCAATGGTATCATTTACAGAACCCATAGCTACAATGATATGCTCTGCATCAGCTGCACCGTAGTAGTTGAATAACTTGTAATCGGTACCAAGCTTTGCATTAACTTTATCCATATATTCTTCTACAACGCCTGGAACTGCATCATAGTATGTATTGCAAGCTTCTCTTGCCTGGAAGAATACGTCAGGGTTCTGTGCGGAACCGCGAAGTACGGGATGCTCAGGGTTTAATGCGTTGCGACGGTATGCATCGATTGCATCCATATCTGCCATTTCCTTAAGATCTTCATAATCCCAAGCTTCAATCTTCTGAATTTCGTGAGAAGTTCTAAATCCGTCAAAGAAATGCAAGAAAGGTACTTTACCTTTGATAGCTGCTAAGTGAGCTACAGCACCTAAGTCCATAACCTCCTGCGGATTGCTGCTTGCTAATAATGCAAAGCCTGTCTGGCGGCATGCGTAAACATCGGAGTGATCACCGAAGATGGATAATGCATGGCTTGCTAATGCACGAGCAGATACGTTGATTACGCCTGGAAGTAACTCACCAGCGATCTTATACATATTGGGAATCATAAGTAACAAACCTTGTGATGCTGTAAATGTTGTTGTAAGCGCACCAGCTGCTAAAGCGCCGTGTACTGTTCCGGCTGCTCCTGCTTCTGACTGCATCTCAACTACCTTTACCTCTTGTCCGAAGATGTTCTTTCTGCCCTCAGTTGACCATTTGTCAGTTACTTCGGCCATAACGGAGCTTGGGGTAATAGGATAGATCGCAGCAAAATCGGTAAATGCATATGACACATGTGCCGCAGCGGTATTACCGTCCATTGTTTTCATTTTCCTTGCCATTGAAATGTCCTCCTTAAATTTTTAACCTGGTTCCTGTGATTAAGTATCACACGCACAAAAGGAATATTGGTGAAACAACTCAAGAAAAATGTGATAGAGTGTCAAAAGGGTTTCACCTTTTTCCTGGCATAAGATAATGTCATTGCAAGCAAGCTTGCATGCCATTACCTTATACCAGGAAAGCGCCGAAGGCGCTTTTGACACTTTTTTCACACAATCACGCGCTGAGTCAAAGTGCCTCGGTACTTTTCCAGATATGTTGTATCACTATTGCACACGAGCTTGCATAGCGATACAGTATATCCGAAAATATGCTGTGCACATTTTGACATAAAATCACCTTATGTACTCTAATATTCCGCTTGTGCGTGGGGTACTTTACCACGATTTGAACCAAATTGATGAGAATCAATATATGTTTTTATTCGTCGATTCATAATTATAACACATTGTAAAATATTTTGAAACATAAAAAATGTATAATCGTATAAATTTCTTTATAATAATTGTTATCTATTCTGTATGATATGGGATTTCTTGATGTAGGACAGGATTTTTATCGACAAAAAACAGCAGGAGACAAGAATATATCCTTCTTAACTCCTGCTGTTTCTCCTTATTCAGTTAATCTCTTTATTATTTTAGTCCCTGATAGAGTGAATTAAGAAGTACTCATAGGTGATAAAGTTCGATCCGTTGAACAGCCACGGGACTTTGGATTCATTATGAAAATAACGGATGTAACCGGGTGCATTCAGATAATTTGCTACAATGTTAGCATAGCTTATAGAAGAAGCACCGGAATAGGTCTGATATAAACCGTTGTTCGTATTAGTTACTGCTTTAAAAATGTATCCGTAAAAAGGAACCCCCATGATAATCTTATTTGCAGGAAAACCTGCTTTCAAATAAGCATTGACCGCTTGATCAACACTCTCCTTATATTGGGGTGATGGATCCGTATTGTTATAAAGGGGTGCATTGAAATCCGTATAGGTATCCCACGAACCATGAAAATCATAAGTCATGAGATTCGTATAATCTACATATTGCTGCAGTTTAACCGCCTCGATATTATTCAGATACCAGCTTCCCGCTGCTCCCGCAAAGCTCAGAAGATAATCCTTGCCGTCAAGTGTAGATCTGGCATCCAGCTTCTCCCGAAGCTTCTGCATCAGCAGTGTAAAATTCGTCTTATCCTCCGGTCTTCGGATATTAGTAGACAAGCCTCCGCTTACCGGGTACTCCCAGTCAATATCTACTCCATCCAAGCCGTATCGAACAATAAAGTCTACACAGCTGTCAGCAAATACTGTTCTGGAAGCATCGGTCAGAGCAGCATCTGAGAATCTAGCTGACCAGGACCATCCGCCAACCGCAATCAGAACCTTAAGTCCTGGGTTAGTCTGCTTTAGTGCTGTTAATTTCGCGAGATTAGCCGGATCCACATCCGGGTATCCCAAGGTTATCTTAAAATCACTGCCTATATTTGCAAAAGCATAATTAATATGAGTCAGCTTGCTAACATCTATCTTATCCGGAGTAAACCCTGAATATGCTGCCCATGCAGCATAATAACCGATTACCTTCTGTGCCGGAGCCGGTACAACCGTGGGTGTTGGCATCGCTGTAGGTGATGGTATTACAGTCGGCATCGGTGTAACTGTTGGTGTCACAGTAGGGATCGGCGTAGCGGTAGGTACGGGTGTTGCTGTTGGTGTAGCTGTAGGCATCGGTGTTGCTGTAGGCATCGGTGTTGCTGTTGGTGTTGCCGTAGGCGATGGTGTCGCTGTAGGCATTGTCGTTGGTGTTGTCGATGACATCGTTGTCAAGGTTAACACACTGCTTCTACCAGATCGATTTCCTGCTGCATCTTTAGCAACTACGGAAAAGTCATAGCTTGTGGAGGGAGACAATCCAGTAACCAGATATGAAGTAATCGAACTGGTGCCAATTAAGATACTATCCTTATATATCTCGTACTTTGTTACTGCCACATTATCTGTCGATGCATTCCAATAAAGTTTTAGCGAGGTATCCGCCACATTGGAAGCCAACAGATTAACAGGTGTTGATGGTGGTGTTTTGTCCGCTTTTGATGATCTTGCATAGGCAACGGAGCTATGTAACCCATTTACAGCAATGAGAATAACCAATATAACAGCAAACCATTTCCTCACACTAACATTTCCACTTCGCGATCTTCTCATCTTATGCCTCTCCTTATTGTGTGTAGTTAATATAAGCAGCTGAACCAGTAAAATATTGTAACTATTCAGGCCAGACTCGAAAATCCTACAGATTTCCTCACTGTATCGGATTAATCCAATAGAAATATTATAAAACATCCCTTAGAAAGCAAGCTTTCACAGTCCGCTTTATAATATTTCTGCTGGCCTGAATAGTTACATAATATTTATAGTAAAATGGTATCAAGGATGTCGCATTATGTCAATTAAATGAGTCATGGGAATTGGTGGTAGAAATGCCTGGGATTAGTAATTACTCATAGTCATTTACCTCCAACCCCTTCTCTCTGGAGTAAAAATATACGCGGTCAGACAGCACCTCCTCCTTCGCTACCTGAGTTGCATTGATCTCATGTACCATCTCTGCATATTCCCTGCTGCTCTTCTGATCCTGGGCCGGAACTAAGATCACTTCATGTATACTGCTCGGGAATAGATAGAAATCCGATTGAAACCTCTCAGCAAATTCACTCAGTACATTTGGATAGAGCAAGCAGGATGCTCCATTGATTCCCTTTTCGTTGGTCAGAATATACATCCTATGCTCTGCATTAGTGGAGTTCTCAACAAACAAATTCATTTCTACAGAAAGTTCCTCTTCTTTCCCGGACATTTCATCCATAAGCATGGAACGAATCACTTCCTCCATACTTCGGATGCTGACCGGAAATAATCTCTTCGTATTATCAGCAGCAAGCTCATGGAGTTCCTTCAGCTGTACCTTCCATTGCTTCCTATGTTCGTTGGTGATACGGATCGTACCGATGCCTTCCTCATCCTCACGCACCAAACAATGATAAGTAATTGCAAGATCCAAATACCTAATATGCGGGATATTCTCCAGCAGCTTGCGATTACGCTCATAGCTTACCAATCGGTATATGATATGTGACTTCATCTCTTCAAAAGAATATTGAAATTTATCATCAACAATTGGTGTATTACAGTCTTGATAGATGCTACAAAGCCGATTCACCAATTCACTGAGTACAACCCCTTGTTGATATGCTTCAAAATAAGGATGCAGATAAATATTTGGAGCAAAGTTCTTACCCTCTTTCAATAGTACCAGACTATCCAGCTCCAAAGAATTATTCTTCATAACCTTATAGATACGGGCGGTATATCGCTCACCCATTCTCTTCGTTACTCCGGACAGAATCTGTCCAACAAAATAGTCATATTCCGATGTTGTCTCCCTCAATACTTGAACCATATTAATAGCCTCCTCTTAATAAAATAATGTGATGTGGTATTCTTGAATGTCTGCCAAGCAGCCATCTTATGAATCGATTATTTAACTGTATCTTATTTGAATAACAGGCATCCTTTATCAATGCCTGGCTATGACCTATATCGTGTAACCACTCTATATGAAGGTAATATTCATTCCAGTTCAGGATACGGGAAGAAGCTCCGAACGATATTAAGAAAGAAATGCGACAGAATGAAATATGATGAAAGGGATTGCGGGAAGGGATTGTGCTGAAAGAATTGTAGCAGAATGATTTGTGGTTGAGGAATTAGGGTCAGAACGAATTATGATCACGGGTGATTTACGAATAAAGAACTGTTAGAGGAACCGTAAGAGGTATTGTGTGAGGAACTGTATAAGGAATTGTATGAGGTATTGTATGAGGTATTGTATGAGGTATTGTTTGAGGTATTGTTTGAGGTATTGTATGAGGAATTGTATGAGGAATTGTGTGAAGAATCGTAATAGAATTTATGAGATAACCTGAATTAATTGGAATGAATATAACGATATACTTATATTAGCAAAAACCGATATGGATAGCAAGAGAAACAGAACCATATATTTACATAAAGTTTTGTTCATCTTTTGTACATTTTGACCGTAATTCTCAATGCCCACCTAACTTTCTTAGCTTAGTGTAATGACTGCTGAGTGCTATGAGTATCTGAGAAGGAGCATAGAATGTCCACATTAGGATGGATGAGATCGAAAAGATGACGCCATAAATCTCCTCCGGCATCGTGATGAAGCCGGATAAGTTAAATAGACCAACATTAATATCACACATCAGAAATAAAAGCATCCCAATCCCATATAGAAGATTGCTTTTCCTGCCCGGATCCTTGACTACAAGCCGGATCGCAGTGATCGTGTTCGTTAAGATACAAATAAAGTAGAACACGGATATTACTAGCAGACGATCCAAGGTTACCTTTCCAATCATTAGAACAAGGCATACCGTCAGAGCTATGCCAACCTGCAAAATCAATCGCTTCAGATACCTCAATCGCAGATTGCTTCTCTGCTCCTTTATGCTTAGATTGGTCGTCTTCCCGCTGTTGTCCGCTTTCAGAAGCACAAGTCGCAAACTATAAAGCTGCTGAACGATAAGGAAAACGAGAACGCCATAGAGATAATAATCCAGAACCAAAATAAATAAATCTGAAATCATTGTAAAGAATAATCCCACTTGTAATAGCAGGGTATCAGCCACTGCAAACCCTCCTGCCGCCAATTGTTCCTTTGGTGTAAAAAAAACAATGCCCTTGCATGCGCTTCCAGCCAGAAGCGCATAACAAAAGCATAGTATGATTATGGTATATTTGATTACGATCGAAAGTCTGATGCTACCATTGGTAATATCCAGATAAAGAAAGCTGAAATAAAATATCGTCTGAAGCAGAAGGAATACTTTCTCCAAATAGTTCATCGCCTGATATCTTCTCTCACACCAACCTTCCATGCTGCATCTCCGATTTCGTCTTACATTTCTTTATTTTTCAGGAATTGTACTGCCATATCCTTCGGTATCGGTTTACTATATAGATAACCCTGAGCCTTATCACAGTTCGCTTCCTTCAGGAATTCTTCCTGGTCAAAGCTTTCCACACCTTCCGCGATTACCAACAGATCCAGGTTCCTTGCAAGGGCAATAATCGTCTGGATAATCTTCTGGTCACTGCGATCTTCCATAACCGTATTCAAGAAGCTCTTATCAATTTTAAGATTACTTACCGGTAATCGCTTCAGATAATTCATTGATGAATAGCCTGTACCAAAATCATCCAAGGAGAAATTAACTCCAATCTTACGAAGCTCCTGTATCGTTGCTATTGTATATTCAATATCGTCGAGAGCAATGCTTTCCGTTATCTCAAGTTCCAGATTCTTCGGGTTAATACCGGTCTCTTCAATTACATCATAGACAATCTTAACAATATCACGGTCCTTAAATTGTCTGCCTGAAAGGTTAACTGCCATATTAATCTCAGGATAATCCGTAGACCATTGCTTCAATTGATAACATGCAGTTCTAAGTACCCATTTGCCGATTGGTATGATTAATCCGGTTTCCTCCGCAAGATAGATGAAATCATCCGGGTTCACCAGGCCTTTGGTTGGATGGTTCCAGCGGATTAGTGCCTCGAATCCCACGACTTGCTTTGATTCAAGATTCATCTGAGCCTGATAGAACAAGACAAATTCTTCTCTCTCAATTGCCTTACGCAGCTCGGACTGGGTCTCGATCTTCTCGGTCAGTTTGACATTAAAGGAGTAATCAAAATAAGCATGGGTATTCTTTCCGTTTGCCTTGGCTACATACATTGCTGAGTCAACATTCTTTATCAACGCCTGAGAGGTCTTACCGTCCTTCGGAGCAAAAGCTACACCGATACTAACGGTTACAAAGTATTCTTTGGTGGACAGTACGAAAGGATAGCTGAACACATTCTTGATTTTCTTGATTTTCTCTTCGTAGATACCACTGTCCTGTAGATTCTGCGTAAGAACGATGAATTCATCTCCACCGATTCTTGCAAGATAATCATTCTCATCCATCGCCTGTTTCAAACGATAAGTTACATCAATGAGAAGTTCATCTCCATAGGAGTGACCGAGTGAATCATTGATATTCTTAAAATTATCAATATCAATGTCCATGATACCGATTGTCTCTTCACTACGTAATGTCAGCATAATATTGTCCAGCATTTCAGTAAAGGCTGTACGGTTCGGCAGTTCTGTCAAATAGTCCGTATATGCCAGTTTCTTCATGCTTTCTTTGTTCTTATTCAGGTCGTCATACTTACCCGTCAGATCATTTAATGAGGAAAGTACAGAATGATAGTTCTCTTCCAATTCCTTATTGAGTTCCTTCACTTCCTGATTCTCTTCGTCTGACAGAGTCTTAGCACGTTTGACATTTCTCAATCGGATTGCGTATATTATCAGCATTAGAATCAAGATTGCTATTCCGATAAGAATCGCAATACCAGCTGATCGGTCAATCACAATATATCCCATAAGTCCTCCAATACGTTCCCCTAACGTATCATCTTTCGTTATTTTGATTGTAAGTATTTATCTATTCCGGCCGCTGCTGCTTTACCTGCTCCCATTGCAAGAATTACAGTAGCTGCGCCTGTAACCGCATCTCCACCGGCAAACACACCTTCTCTTGATGTCATGCCAGTCTCTTCATCTGCTATGATACACTTATATTTGTTAGTATTCAAGCCTTTTGTTGTAGATGAGATCAAAGGATTCGGACTGGTACCCAAGGACATGATCACGGTATCAACCTCTAATACGAACTCGGAGCCCTGTTTTTCAGCCGGTTTTCTTCTTCCACTTTCATCCGGCTCGCCCAATTCCATCTCTACACATCTCATACCGCTTACCCAGCCATTGTCATTCACGAGAATCTCTTTCGGGTTCGTCAGTAGCTTGAATATAATCCCTTCTTCCTTTGCGTGATGTACTTCTTCCACTCTTGCGGGAAGCTCTGCTTCACCACGGCGGTAAACAATATATACCTGAGCGCCGAGTCTTAATGCTGTTCTTGCCGCATCCATAGCTACATTACCGCCACCAACAACTGCTACCTTCTTACCTGCAATGATCGGTGTATCATAGCTTTCATCGAATGCTTTCATTAAGTTGCTGCGAGTGAGATATTCATTTGCTGAGAATACTCCGTTGGCATTCTCGCCCGGAATACCCATGAACTTCGGAAGTCCGGCACCGGAACCTATGAAGATTGCTTCGAAGTTCTCCTCATCCATCAGTTCATCTATCGTAATTGATTTACCAATAACAACATTCGTTTCAATCGTAACACCAAGTGCCCGAACATTATCGATTTCAGTCTTAACAACTGTTTCCTTCGGAAGACGGAATTCCGGGATACCATATACAAGAACACCACCAGGTTCATGAAGTGCTTCAAAAATTGTTACATCATAACCCATCTTAGCAAGATCCCCTGCGCAGGTCAGACCAGCCGGTCCGGCTCCGATTACCGCCACCTTACGACCGTTCTTTATCATTGGCGGCTCAGGTTTAATATTGTTCTCCCTTGCCCAATCAGCAGCAAATCGCTCCAGCTTACCAATGGATACCGGTTCCCCTTTGATGCCTCGGATACATAGCTCCTCACATTGGGATTCCTGTGGACAAACTCGTCCACATACTGCAGGAAGAGCAGAGTATTTTCCGATTACCTTAAAGGCTTGTTCCGGATTACCCTCTTTAATTTCTTTAATAAATGCAGGGATATCAATTGACACCGGACATCCGGTAATGCACTTTGCATTCTTACACTGGATGCAGCGGGAAGCTTCTTCCATTGCTTCCTCCTGATTATAACCGTAGCATACCTCATTGAAATTTGTAGCTCTAACTTTAGGATCCTGTTCCCTCACGGGTACCTTCTTTAACACGTCCATTCTCTATTCCTCCATACACCGTTGTACGGCAATTATTTAACTGGTTCGTCATGGCATTCACATCCGGGATGATGATGCGTCGGCCCTTCCTTCTCCCGAAGAACAACCTTACCTTCTTCTGATTTGTACATTTGAACTCTTTTCATCGCTTCATCAAAATTCACAAGATGTCCATCAAATTCGGGACCATCCACACATGCAAACTTAACTTCATTACCAATGGTTAATCTGCAAGCACCGCACATGCCGGTTCCATCTACCATAACCGGATTCATACTAACGATCGTCTGAATTCCAAGTTCCTTTGTCAGGATACAGACAAATTTCATCATGATCATCGGACCGATTGCAATAACAAGGTCATATTGTTTCCCTTGGTTATTCACAAGATCCTTGATGCAGTCATTTACATTACCATGGAATCCATAAGAGCCATCATCGGTTGTTATGTAGAGATTGTCAGCCAAGGGTTTCATTCTGTCTTCCAGGATAATTAATTCCTTATTCCTTGCTCCAATAATACAATCGACACTATACCCATTCTCCTTCATCCACTTCACCTGAGGATAAACCGGTGCTGCTCCCACACCACCCGCAACGAATAGAATCTTCTTCTTGGATAATTCTTCTCTTGGCATATCGATCAACTCTGACTTATGACCCAGAGGTCCTGTAAAATCACGGAAGGCTTCCCCTTCTTCGAAGGTCGCCATCAGTTTAGTTGAAGATCCCAGTGCCTGAAACACAATTGTCACGGTCTCGGCTTCACGATCATAATCACATATAGTTAACGGTATTCTCTCGCCCTTCTCATCCATTTTCACAATAACGAACTGACCAGGGAAGCAATTTTTTGCAACACGGGGTGCTTTCACGTCCATAAGATAAATAGAATTAGCAAGACTTTCTTTCTTTACGATCGTATAGATATAGTTCTCAGCCATTTTATTAACCTCTTTCTTTATACAAAAATGCTAATAATAATTAATATTTAGCTAACATTATAATGTAATTATAGCAAAAAATCCAGCAATATTTTTCCGAGTGCATATTACTGGGAATATTTCGTCATAATACCTAGATAATAAGCATTTATTTAAGGAATATACTGGGTTTTCAGGCAAAAAAAGGGCTTGTTTTTAATGGTTTCCGACATAGTGTACAATCAGTTCATAAAATCTTATGATAATTGCATAACTATGCAAAATACATTTAAAACAAGTCCTTATCCATTCTATAATTTATACTTATATCTCTTAGCAATTTCTTGCACTTAGCGTTTAGCTCAACCTTTTTAAGAATTCCTGATATTCCTTTTCTTCGGCATTTCTATCGGCACCGACTCTTCCCAAGCGGTCACATCGACAAAGCAATGCCAGCTCGGATACCTTCGTTCTTTTTCGTAAACCCTTCTCATCGGCATAGGGTAGTTTCTGCAATAGATAGAGCATATGCATATGATATCGGACCAATGCTGCAACCGCTTCAATAAATTCATTATCCCGGTTAAAGTATTGTAAGAATTCTATGCACAGCGTTTCTCCAACTTTATCATGATCATAGGATGTGATTTTACCTTTTCGGTTCACTGTTGTTGCAGGTTTACCGATATCATGAAGCAACGCAGACCATAACAGAACCTCGGGATGTGAGCTTTGATTTCGTACCTTAGCCGCTTCATCCAGAACCATCATTGTATGATTCCAGGCGGTTCCTTCCGGGTGATATTTCGGTGACTGCTCTGTATGCTGAAGACGCTCGAGCAGAGAGAAGGGATATTCCTTCCAGAAATCCTGTCTTGTTAACTCTTCAACATAGATCGATGGCTTTTCCTCCTGAAGCAGATGTTCTGTTATGCTGTCGAAGATCGAATCACGCATTTGATCATTCATTTGTTTTACTGCGCTGCTGAACCTTATTCGCCTTCTCGTGTCCGGCCTTTGCCTTACCCTGTAGCTCCGGAACCGGTTCCTCCTCATTCTTCTGTATATGCATTCTCTGTGAACCTTCCGTACCATGAGGCTCAGTCACATTAGGTCTTCTCATTCCTGCCTTAGCCATATTGTACCTCCTGATTATACATCATTATTTTCAACAGATTTTCGTTTTGCATTCTTATTTTGATTCTGATTCTCTTTGGTGATCGGAGTCTGATGATTCGCTTTTTCCACTCTCGCCTTCTTGTTATCCGGTTGACTGTCCTTCGGCATAATTACCCTCCATTCTGATTAAGATATGAAATAGTATATGCAATCCAACAGGTCATATCCAAGAAGGATTTAACCTAGTTCTGACAGATCAGACAATTTTGATAAATGATAATTTGTAAAACGGCGATCCGATGACAGATCTAATCCAAACCATTCCGGAGGACAGAAATCATCTGCACTCTGTAAATCCGGGAACTCAACCTCAACGATAATTAATCCTTGCAGTATTTCTTCAAAAAGATCCAACTCAGCCGTCAAACCATCCCTTAATGGAATCAGGTATCTGGTCTTATATACCATATTACCGTCTGTTTTGTTGCG
>JAGFXQ010000361.1 GCA_017861355.1 Bacillota bacterium | reverse complement strand
AGATAAACTAAGAAATAATGAGTAACCTAGAAGTAAGGAGCGGACATAAATATGAATAACACAGAGCGCTACGTTGATTTACACCTTCATTCCTATTATTCGGATGGAACCATGTCCCCGGAGGAGATTGTCCGCACCGCAGTGGCCAATCAGGTAGGATTACTTGCGATCACAGACCATAACATGCTGGCGGCGGTGGAAGAGCTTCAGGAGCTGGCAAAATGTTATGACATCTCCTTCATTAGCGGGGTGGAACTGGATTCGATCGATCAAGGGGAGGACATTCATATCCTTGGTTATGGAGTGGATATCGGAATGGAGAGCTTTGCGGCATTTGTTAAGAGAAACCGGGAGATCCTGGATGATATCAGTATTCGTCTGATCACAGATATGGAGAAGGATTACGAGAACATCTCGCTTAAGGATTTCAATGCCTTTACCTATGATAGAAAGAGAGGCGGATGGAAGGCACTTCACTATTTTATGGAGAAAGGCCTGACGACAAAGCTTCGCGAAGGCTTTACTATCTATAACCAATATGGAATCACCAATGATAGTGGGGATTATCCTTCAATTGAAGTGGTGCTTCAGCAGATTCATGAAGCCGGGGGCAAGGCAATCTTAGCTCATCCGGGGGTATCGATTAAGGAGACAGACACTGTGATGTTTCGCCATAAGCTGTTACACCTGCTTGATATGGGGTTTGATGGAATCGAGTGTTATTATCCTACCCATAGTGAGGAGATTACCGACCTATGCCTATCCACATGCCGGGATCGCGGACTATTAATCACGACAGGTTCGGATTGCCATGGAAGCTTTGGGTATTCGCAGGTTGGGGAACTTAAGATAACCTTGGAACAACTGGAGCTGGGTGATCTGTCAAAACATCACATAGCCTGTGGAGTTTGCGGAGAAATTGTGGATAAAACACTCTAAATAAAGCAATAACGTGAATAACTCAAGGAAAAGCATATTGGAACGATTGTTCTATTATGCTTTTTATGGTATATTAGGAATACACAATAAAGAAATGAAACTGTTTTGCTGCTCCGTAGATGGAGAAGAATAGTAAAATATCTGAATTGATACGAGGGAGGTGTAATCAATGAATGGAGCGAATAGTTGTGAGAACTGTGGTCACTATACCTATGATGAGGAATATGATACCTATGTATGTCTGGTGAATCTCGATGAGGATGATATGGAACGATTTATGAGTTACTCCGTATTTCATTGCCCGCATTTCCAAATAAATGATGAATATAAGATAGTGAGAAAGCAGATGTAATCGACAAAACAGAGGTAACCGACAAAGCGGAGAATCGTTTGGATCGTATATGCTAATGTTTCTGATAGATGGAGTAAGTTCCCGGAATAAGAAAGAGAGAGACGCGATGGAAGTTAAGGTGTGTAAGAACTGCAGAAGACTGTTCCGATATATCTATGGACCGGAATTGTGTCCGGACTGTGCTAAGCTTACGGCTGATGCTTCGTCTGAGACACACAGTGTAGAGAAGAAATTAATGAAGCCGCTTGTTCTTGAGGAAGAGAAAAAGCTGGACCAAGTGAAGGAATATATACTGAGTCACCCGAAAGCAACTGTAGTCCAGATTGCGGAAGCAAATGAGGTGACAGCAAACCGACTTTTGGATTGGGTCAGAGAAGAACGACTGGAGTTCTCTGATGATTCCGAAAGTGCCTGGTTTCTATGTGCGAAGTGCGGAACGAAGATAAAGAGTGGGATTTATTGTTTTCAATGCAGACCAAAATAAAACCGGCTATTAATAAAAATTTTCAGGTCAGATACGGAAATTCGATTTTGGCCTGATTATTATTTATTAAGAAGAGAGATAATGATAGAACAAGTCCTTTTTCGACAAAATGAAAGAAGAATGAAAAAACGTCATGTAGGATAAACCAGTAGACGAAGAATCTTTACAGGAAGAATGGATTTATGAATGGAATTAGAGGAATAGAATTCGTAAATATGTATTATTTTGTTGTATACAAATGACATAGTTTGTGTTAATTTATTTCATGACGGTATAAATTTATGAAGTTTTTTCCTGTTGATGTAAAACAGCATTTAGGCTATAGCCATAATTACGAAATACAGGATGAAAATAAGAAGAAAAGGGGGGTAGGAATGAGTCGATCTGGTAAAAAAGCAGAACGTATCACAAAAATTGCAATGATTCTTGGAACTACAATCTTAGTTCACTTATTCCTGACACCTTTAGCGTATACCCAGAATCTTGAACGGACATCAGAGAAGCAATATAGTCCTCATCTTCATGGTGACGAGGTATATATAATAAATGAAGTTACGAACTATGAACTTTTAAGTGATATTCGAGTGAATTCCATCCTTGGCAAGAACCTGAAGGATTTTCAACGATTATTAAAGCAGGTACTCGATACCAGAGTACTTCCCATTACTACCTTTGCATTATTATTGATTTATACGTTAACATACTTTAAGAAGACACAGCGTAGGAAATCACTGATCGCGTGCTCTCTTGGCGGACATGCACCACCGCTTATGGACTAGTTAAGAACATATCAAAACACATTGGAAAGGACAGAAAGAATGAATAAGAAGCCAACATTTTTTATTGTATTGATCGTAACTATACTTATGGTATATACGGCTGTTTTTGGCATTACACTTCCGTTAGGGGATTCCCCGAAGAAGATTCTAGGCGCTCCTGATATGCGCTACGGTATCGATATCCGTGGTGGTGTAGATGCAGCATTCCAGCCCGAGGGACTGGATCGTAAACCCACAGGAGATGAGTTGGAGATCGCTCGCTCCATTATCGAGACACGTCTCGATCAACAGAACATCATGGATCGTGATGTAACTATTGATAAAGATAACGGATATGTTATCGTACGTTTCCCGTGGAAAGCAGATGAGACTGACTTTGATCCTGAGGCAGCAATCGCGGAGCTTGGACAGACAGCTCAGCTTACCTTCCGTGATGCGGATGGCAATGTACTCATGGATGGTTCCCATGTAACCAAGGCTCAACCGGTGGTAGATCAGAGTATCAACCAATACGTAGTAAGCTTAAATTTTGACGATGAAGGTACCAAGCTATTCAGTGATGCAACTGCAAAACTGGTTGGTAAGACAATCAACATTTACATGGATGAGAACTTAATTCAGTCTGCAACGGTAAATGAACACATCTCCAGCGGTTCAGCACAGATTACCGGTATGGATGGATATGACGAGGCGAAGAAACTGTCGGATAAGATTAACTCCGGTGCGTTACCCTTCTCTATGATTACTAAGAATTACAACACCATCAGCCCTACACTGGGTGCTGGTGCACTTAATATTATGATGATGGCAGGAGCGATTGCATTTATATTAATCTGTATCTTCCTGATTTCTTATTATCGTCTTCCCGGTATTGTCGCTTGTATCGCACTGACGATTCAGGTAACCGGACAGATACTTGCGCTTTCCGTTCCTCAGATGACCTTAACCTTACAGGGTATCGCGGGTATTATCTTATCCATCGGTATGGGTGTCGATGCGAACGTTATTATCTCCGAGAGAATTAGTGAGGAAATAAAATCCGGCAAGAGTGTAACTTCCGCAATTGCTGCCGGTTTTAAGAATGCATTTTCCT
>JAGFXQ010000110.1 GCA_017861355.1 Bacillota bacterium | reverse complement strand
GAAGCTATCGGATCTGGACGAAGGTTCAAAGCTTCTGATATCCGCTGGATACGAGCTTTGTGAGGCTTCGGAAGCGTATGAAGTGAACTATTCTGTCGACAAATAATATTTGACATGGTTTGGAAAGAGTGTTATCATAATTTTGGTGTCTAAGATATTGACAACCATATTATTTTTTAAATTTTGGAGGAATAAACATGAACAAAGGTACAGTTAAGTGGTTCAACAATCAAAAAGGATTTGGATTTATCTCTGATGAGCAGGGCAACGATGTATTCGTACATTACAGCGGTCTTAACATGGACGGCTTCAAGTCTTTAGAAGAAGGACAGGAAGTTCAGTTCGAAGTTACTCAGGGAGCTAAGGGTCCTCAGGCTATCAACGTAACAAGATTATAATCAATGTTGGGTTTACAGTGTACCTTTTTCTAGAATATAAATTTTGTTTTGTAAAGAAATAAGTTTATAAAGAAATGGCTATATTGTTTGAAACGATTGATTAAAGGTTATCCTTAAGGAGTACTCCTTAAGGATAACCTTTTTTTAGTGATTGATTCGATTCATAATATAATAGAGTGGATGGAAAAGAAGTAATACTACTACAAAGTTACCTACTCCGTGAAGAATATCAAAGGGGATTCCGGCAAGCCAATAACTGACTGCAGATCCGATTCCGCTTAAAAACAGATTGGGTATTGAACATAGGGCTCCGAATACTAATCCGTAGAAACCGGATATAATAGCCCAAAAGTACGGAGAACGCTGCTTACGAAATACAGTTACAATGATGAATAAAATAGTCCATACATAAAGGTAATTAATCCACCATAGGCCTATGCCGTAGAGAAAGCCTTCCACAGCGACAAAGACGTAGATGATAAACAGTGCTTTTCTTCCAAATACAAGAGTAAAGATAATGATGAGCAATGATACCAGCTCTATATTTGGCAGAAAGCCGAGGGCTACCTGAACGGCAACCAGTATGGCACTCATGATTCCGATTATTGCAATATCTCTGATTTTCATTGCTTCCTCCTTACGATTATTCTTTGTATCGGATAGCAGGATTAATATCCAACGGTCAGCGTAAGCTCATATTGATCGTCATCTGCAATTGCGATACTGTCAACAGAAGTATTTACCTGTCCGCCTTCCTTTGTAATGCACCACCACTCTTGATTGGTGTCTTGAGCAACTCGACCATTTACCTCTGTAATAAATAAACCATAGTCCCCGTCAGTTCCCTTAATCAGATTCTCTTCCTCTAAAGCCTGACGCAGATATTCTGCATCCGTATGAAGAGTGAATTCTTTGGTTTCCTCATCGGGGATCACGACTTGAATCGTAACTTCCTTTGCACCCTTAACAGTGCCGGGCTTGAACTGATTGTAAACCAGTAGCATAGCAACGATTATCACAACGAATGCGGCGCAAGCAATCAGAGCCTTCAATAAATTCTTGTTTTGTTTCATCTTTCTTTCTCCTTTTGTTGAAATAAAAAAATCCTTTACCCACAAACAGGAAAAAGGACAATAAAAGTAGACTGTCAGATCAGTCATTTTATTGCACCCTTGTCCAAACCTCGTGGAACCTTCGGTACCGGTATAAGCAGGTCTTCTGACTTATGGATCAACATTCGCTTCGAATCTTCCCAGCTGAAGAAGAGATAGATATACTTCTTTGAAGCCAGTGATTATGTACAAGGAAAAACCTTGTCGATACGAACTCCTCAATTACAGCGGCGAGACCGCACAGGAATATCACCTGTTTCCCTATTATGCCAAACACAAGGTGTTTAGCCACTTACACCATAATAATCTTTTGATTACGGGTAAAGTATAGCATCGATGCTGCAAGGTGTCAACCTAGAGAGCGAAAATCGACAATACACGAATACCGATTTCAACTAATACAAGAAAATATTTGTAATTTCACACTCTTATGATATAATAAAACGTAATGAGGAATTATAAGCTTGCTTATATATTCCGAGTGGAGTAAAAGATCATTTTTTAGTGTCAGTAGATCATGAATGCATTTTTTGTGATAGAATATAAGCTAAAGTACTTTATGAATTAATTTAAGGAGTAGGAAGAAACATGAAGATTACGCAGAAATCATTTGGTAAAACGGTGCGTGGGGAAGAAACAACCTTATACACTTTAACGAACGGAAACGGTATGAAGGTTTCCTTCACGAATTACGGTGCTAACATTGTGAGTATTATTGTACCGGATTCAAAGGGTAATTTTGCTGATGTTAACTTAGGCTTTGATAATATTGCCGGCTATGAGGAGAATCCTCCGGGCTTTGGTTCCTTTATCGGGCGCCATGGGAATCGTATCGGCGATGCTAAGTTTGAATTAAATGGTAAGGTTTATGAGCTGGACAAGAATGATGGTAAGAATAATCTTCATGGCGGCTTTACCGGATACAATAAATTTGTATATGAAACTGAGGTATATGAGGATGATGATATCGCAAGTATCGAATTCTCAAGATTAAGTCCTCATATGGAGCAGGGTTTCCCCGGTAATCTGGATGTATCCGTTACTTACAGTCTCACTGAGGCGAATGAACTTGTCATCGAGTATCTTGCTGTATCGGACCGAGATACTATCGTAAACTTAACAAATCATTCTTACTTTAATCTTTCAGGACATGACTCGGGTTCTATTCTGGATCATAAAGTATGGATCAAAGCAAATCAATTTACACCTACAACTTCGGATCTAATACCAACCGGTGAGATCAGAGATGTAACCGGAACCCCGATGGATTTCAGAACACTGAAAAGTATTGGACAGGAGATTGACACCGATTATGAGCCTTTGGTGATGGCTGGTGGCTACGATCATAATTACGTACTAGATATCAGTGGTACTCAGGTTGAGAAGGTTGCAGAATTGGTTGACGATAAAACAGGTAGAAAGATGGAAGTGTTTACTGATCTTCCCGGTATTCAGCTTTATGCCGGTAATATGCTCAGTCCGGTGAAAAATAGCAAGAACGGAGCAGTTTACAATAAGAGATACGGAGTATGCTTTGAGACACAATTCTTCCCGAATTCCTGCAATATTCCGAGCTTCCCTTCCTGTATGCTGAAGGCGGGTAAAGAATTTGATTCAGTAACAATCTATAAGTTTTCTACAATCTAGAGATAACTAGATACAAAGCTTTTCTTTAGGTTTACTGCAAGAAGGAATAGAACAATATAATATGATTAAAGTGTCAAAAGCACCGTAGGTGCTTTCCTGCTACAGGATATTGCTATTATAAGCTTGCTTATATTGTGAGTAAGCTTACAATTGTAAGTAAACTTAGAATTGTAATATCATGTAGTAGGAAAAGTGCGCAGCACCTTTTGACACTTTAACCAAGATATGTTATTTGTATAAATAAAGGGGTGTTGAAAACGAACTACGTTTTCAACACCCCTGATATAATCCTCTGGAAATTAGTATGAGTTTATATTACTTTACTAGGCAACAACGATTATTTTGTACCGTAGATTCTATCTCCGGCATCACCAAGTCCCGGAAGGATATAGCCTTTTTCATTTAATCTCTCATCCAGGTTACCAATATATACTTCAACATCCGGATGTGCCTTGGTCAAGCGCTCAACACCTTCGGGAGCAGCAATAAGACAAAGGAAATGAATCTTAGTGATACCTCTTTTCTTGAGAATATCAATGGCAGCTACAGCAGAACCACCGGTTGCTAGCATGGGATCAACGACAAAAATCTCACGATCAGCAGCATCCGAAGGAAGCTTACAGAAATATTCTACCGGCTCTAAAGTCTCTTCATTGCGGTATAAGCCAACATGTCCCACTTTCGCACTAGGGATCAGATTCAAGATGCCATCTGCCATATGAAGTCCTGCTCTTAGGATCGGAACAATACAAAGTTTTTTGCCTGCGATTTCTTTCACGGTCGTCTTAACTAATGGTGTCTCGATTTCTATGTCAGTAAGTGGAAGTTTTCTGGTGGCTTCGTAGCAGATTAACATGGCAACCTCGGATACCAGATCACGAAATTCCTTTGTTGAAGTAGATTTGCGTCTCATTATTCCCAGCTTGTGATGAATTAACGGGTGATCCATGATAAATACATTTGACATTTTTTTACCTCCTGGATGTTTATTCTTAAATTCCTAACGAACATTATAGCAAATAATTTCTATACATAAAAGAAAAAAATTTATTATATTTGATAAAATAATAAATTGAAGTATAATTAGGAATAATTAACATGATCAAGTTGCTTTTTGTCAATATAAATGTAAAATAATGTAATGTAATGTGTCAGCTGTATCTTTACTTACTTCAGATGGGGGTATATCCGAACATGAATGAGAAGGTATTATCTGCGCTGGTGATTGATGATAATGAGGTTAATACTATAGTATTAGCTAATATGCTTGAATTATTTAACATTAGTGCAGACCAGGCTAATGATGGCTATGAAGCGATAGAGATGGTCAGGCAAAAGGATTATAGCATTATTTTTGTTGACCATGTCATGCCTAAAATGGATGGAGCGCAGGCTACAAAAGCAATTCGTAACCTTTCTCCGGATACAGGACGAATCATCATTATTGCACTTACGTCAAGTATAACAGAAGAAATCCGTAAATTATATCAATGTTCGGGAGCAAATGAAGTCTATTCGAAGCCATTGGGTTTATTGGAGTTGGCTACAATACTGAAGCAATGGTGCCCGAATTTACCAGCGGATAGCATGAACATGTTACATGGCACTGGAGCTAATTCTGCGGATACCACTCTGATCAAGGCAATGGTTCATGAGATAAGTGAGATTAATTATGATGCTGGTATTCGTTATGCGCTGGGAGATCCAAATCATTATGTTAACATATTAAAGATTTCTCTGAAGGATGTACGTACCTGTCTTAATTTAGTAATGCAGGGGTATGAGAATCAACACATGAATGATATGCGGATAGGTGTGCATAATATGAAAAGTGTATTCGCGAATATTGGCGCGATAGGTCTTGCTGAATTAGCTAAGGATCTAGAACAACAAATCTTAAAGCTGGATTCTTTGATGGTTGATCAACGGATCGAAGATTTTATGAAATACATTTCTGATTTTTATTCAAATCTGGAGTTAGCCCTTAACCGATATGATAATATTATAAATGCAATGCTTAACAATGAGGATCCAAGTCTCCCAATGACGAGGGAGGAATATGAACAAAGTATCCTTAACACCATATACTATATCAAGAGATTTGATTATTCGGCTATCCTTGGGGAATTGGAACTTTTGATTAAGAGAGGGAATCCGGAGTATAGAACACAATTAGAGCTTGCTTTATCAGAAATGAAAGATTATCAATATGAGAGCACTTTACTTCGGTTGACAGACATAAAAAAAGAGATGGATAAGCATATCATCTCAGAATTCTAAAATTAAGTTTTTACCCTATAAATAGAGGAGAAGCCCGGTAGAGGGGGGAGGGTAGCTGCCGGGCTTATTTTATGAAAAAAATTATCTTGTAAGCAATATTAAGTTGTAAATCTTTCAATAAGTTATCTTATTAACTTAACTTTATTATAAAAGACATATATGTTTTTTGTATGGATATATTATGAACATTCTGTTAATATTTCGACTAAAATCAAAAAAAATCGAATTATGAGAACAGTGTGAAGAAAAAGCATCTTCACACGTAAAGAAAAAGCATCTTCACACGTAAAGAAAAAGCATCTTCACGCGTAAAGTACTCCAAAATGAATTCCATAGGAAATTCATTTTGAACTTCTTTCAGGTATTGTATATGATGCCACGAAGCGGCATCAGGTCTGGAAGAGTGAAAGATAGATACATTAGGAAATAGTGACAGCATTTGCATTGTTTTATTTTGTGTCCATAGAGAATAATAGTATTATATATAGCATGAATTAGATATTAATTCATGCTATGCTTCATAAAAAAAATGGTACTGGACAATGATATATGAATATGATATAAAAATGAAACAAGGAAAATTGATCTATTCATTCATTTGATGTGGATTAGAATACGTTTCTATAAAGATTAAAGTGTCAAAAGCACCTTTTGACATCTATAAGGTAACCTTTGTTCTTACAGGTTTTGAGCTGAAACTGTGATACAGCATGTTATTAGTATGAGAGTAGGTGATTGAATGTCGAGTGTATTTAAAAAGTTAATAAGCAGAGAGCTTGGTGAAGCAAATTATCACCGTTACTTTTCATCTATAAAAAAGAATGTTGAAACAAAACCGAGCGATAGCCAAAGTATTTATAACGATATGTATGAAAAACTGAAATATAGAGATCTGAAAGCAATAACTAAAATGCATAACCGTCTGAATGAAACTATGGTACTGGCATTTAAAATCAGTAAAAATTTCTTCTTTGCGTTTTTGTTCTATCTTGCTGCATGTGTATTCATCATAGCGAAGATACATCTGCCTATTTTCTCAATTGGTGCTTTAGTTCTGATCAATCTTTGCTTTGTCTATAAAGCATACGAATTCATTGCGAATAAATTCTGTTATATTGATGCGCAGATTATACTGGTATACAAAGCCGTACTGGATCGTATCATTCTGAATGAACGGAAAAGCTCCCAGGAAAAGAATAGGGTATAAGTAATATAAATTACAATTGCATAAAAATGTTAAATTAGAAAGAAGGCTATTCACTTCTTTGACTCACAGATTGAAGCATACAAAATCATTTTGTAGATATCAATCGAGCTCAGGGAAAGTGAGTAGTCTTTTTGTGATAATTTATATCGTTTATCCGGAAATCTACCTTTCGAGGAGAATGGGTCATAGTTTTGGAGAAAGAATCAATAATTTCTATAAAAAGAGATTAGTTATTCTATGGGAAAAGGTAGAAAAATGTATTAGCATAATGAGGTAATGCAAATGAGCAGTTTTTTCGGCAGCATGAGACAAGGACAGTTTGAAAGGAGCAGATTATGATAAGAGTAGCGATTATAGGAACAGGTAATATATCATCGGCACATATTAATGCCTATTTGGCATTCCCTGAGCGATGTAAGATTGTAGCACTTTGTGACATCTATCCCGATAAGGCGTTAGAGAAGGTTGAGACATACCATCTGGAAGCTGACGTTGTAGATGATCATAAGGAGCTGTTAGAACGAGAAGATATTGATCTGGTCAGTGTATGTACCCCGCCTTTTTGTCATGCGGAGATTGCGATTAATTTTCTAAACGCCGGTAAAAATGTAATGGTAGAAAAACCGATGGCAGCCTCCTTGGAGGAATGTGATCAGATGATAGCAGCCTCCGGGGCATCTGGTAAATTGCTGGCAGTGATTGCACAGAATCGCTTCAAGGATCCGGTGATGCGATTGAAAGCCGTTCTGGATAGTGGGAAGATTGGCAGGGTACTGCATGCCCAGGTGGATTCCTTCTGGTGGCGAGGTCATTGTTACTATGATCTGTGGTGGAGAGGACTATGGGAGAAAGAAGGCGGTGGCTGTACTTTGAACCATGCGGTGCATCATATTGATATGCTCGGCTGGATGTTAGGCAAACCTACCAAAGTTCAGGCTATGTTAAGCAATACAGCCCATGATAATGCTGAAGTTGAGGATATCTCGATAGCAGCGCTTCAGTATCCGTTCGGCACGGTAGCCCAGGTCACAAGCTCTGTCATTCATCATGGTGAGGAGCAACAGGTCATATTCCAAGGGGAGAAAGCAAGAATATCTGCACCTTGGAAGATATATGCGAGTACTTCTCTTGATAATGGTTTTCCGATAGAGAACATAGAACTGGAAAAGGATCTGGAGAAATTATATGATAGTATTCCGGAACTGGCTTATACAGGACATGAAGGAGAGATTGATAATGTACTGACAGCCATTGAGACCGGTGAACAGCCGCTTATTACAGGAGAGAGCGGACGTTTGACGATAGAACTCATCACGGCTATCTATAAAGCGGGCTTTGAACAGAGAACGGTTGAACTACCGATTACTGTACAGGATGAGTACTATACTGTTCAGGGCATCCAGAAAAATGCGATCCATTTCTATGAGAAAACAAATTCGGTGGTAGACTTTGGAACATCACAAGGCTTTACCGTGGGTAGTGAATATAAGTAATTGATTAAGAGTGATAGTTCAGCCTTCTAGGTAGTGAATACGACCAGGAATGAAGTATTCCCATGGATGAGCCGTTCCCACTTAATTGCTTTACGTAGCGGTAACAATTAAGATATCGAAAAGCTTACGAAACATAGACGAAACAGTGTATTTACCCTTATAATAAGAAAAAGCTCAAGAAAGCCGAGTGACAATTGCTTGGCAGAGAAACAGCAGATGGGAAGGAGCAAAAATTATGAGGGTTTTGACAGAGCATCATCATGAGATTGAGCAAAGACCGGTCGTCAGTATTTTAGAAACAGTTGAGATTCAGACCGGTAAGCGAGAGGTATTGCAAGAATTCGATTACCTGATCGAAGCTCCGAATTGGTTAAAAAGCGGAAAAGAACTAATCTATAATGCGAAAGGGTGTATCTATACCTTTGATCTTATGACAAAAGAGAGCAGAAGAATAGATACCGGCATCTGTGATCATTGCAATAACGATCATGTCCTATCACCGGAGCATGATCAGCTAGCAGTCAGTCATCACACCTTTGAAGATCGACAATCCAGAATCTATACCCTGCCGATCGAGGGAGGAACACCGACACTGATTACGCCGATTGCCCCCAGTTATCTGCATGGCTGGTCTCCGGACGGACTAAGCCTTGCTTATTGTGCGGAGCGAAACGATGAATATGATATCTATACAATCCCGGTAAAAGGTGGATTAGAGACCAGACTTACTGATTCCCAAGGACTCAATGACGGTCCGGAATATAGTCCGGATGGGAGATATCTTTGGTTTAATTCAGTTCGTTCTGGTCTGATGCAGCTTTGGAGAATGAAAGCAGATGGCAGCGAACAGCTTCAGATGACCTTCGATGAAAGTAATAGCTGGTTTGCACATCTATCACCGGATGGTAAGTCGGTATCTTATATCACCTACCGAAAGGGTGATGTAGCTCCGGGAGATCATCCTCCGAACAAAGAGGTGGAGATCAGGCTGATGTCTAGTGAAGGTGGAGATTATGTAACACTGGTCAAACTTTTTGGTGGACAGGGAACGTTGAATGTAAACTCCTGGTCGCCCTGTGGCAAGAAGCTGGCATTTGTAAGCTATCGTTTAAAATAATGAAATAAACAATAATGAGACGATAAAGCGTCTTACCATTTCATATAAAAAGAGGTATTACAGCTCCCTCAGGAGTAGTAATACCTCTTTTTATATGAAAGATATATGTCGAAACAAAGATTGCTGAAGCAAGAAAATTGGGATATAATAAAGCGTAGTGAGAATACACCAAGCTTGCTTGAGTGTATACGATCTATTTTCAAGGTATTTTATTAGGGA
The DNA here is from genome assembly GCA_017861355.1 of Bacillota bacterium. GTDB lineage: Bacteria > Bacillota > Clostridia > Lachnospirales > Lachnospiraceae > Mobilitalea. The sequence continues at coordinate 390 of JAGFXQ010000110.1, read as the reverse complement.
GGCAGGTATGGCCATGAACGTTTTCGATATTATGGGGCCGATTATGGTCGGTCCTTCCAGTTCTCATACAGCAGGAGCAGTGAGGATAGGATTTACTGCAAGACAGTTATTGCGTGAGGAGATTAAGCACGTAAAGCTCTATTTGCATGGCTCGTTTCTTGCGACCGGTAAAGGGCATGGTACGGATAAGGCACTCATTGCAGGCCTGCTCGGCATGAAGCCGGACGATGAACGAATTCCATACAGTTTTCAGTATGCGAAGGAATGTGGACTGGATTATGAATTTTTGGGAATCGAGCTTAGGAATGCTCATCCGAATTCGGTCCTTATAAAGCTTGAGGGTATCAAGGGAAATAAGTTGGAATTGGTAGCATCTTCTGTTGGCGGCGG
>JAGFXQ010000360.1 GCA_017861355.1 Bacillota bacterium | reverse complement strand
CCTACTCCTGCTCCAGAATATCCACGATATTCGTAAGTGATTCCTCATATTCCTGCTCGGAGGAATTCTTAAATATTAGCAAGTCATCGATCACCTTTGGATCATCTAAGGAAGTCGGAATTCGGAAATCACAGTCTGCAATATACTCATCCCAATGAGTAAGCTTCCAAGTATCACGATCAGAATTACGCGCTATCATTCGCTGTCTGCAGACCTCAATTGATGTTTCGACCCATACCACTACAAGCCTTGCATTCTTTTCTTTTAGCTTTGCTTTCAGATTATTGATGTAGTTCATATCTCTGATCTCTTCGGTGAAGGGCGCATTGATCAATACGATATCATCATAATCAAGTGCTTCCAAGGCAAGTGCCACAATGGTCTCATACTCGAAATCCCGAATATTCTTCTCAAAGAATTCGGAGCTTCGGTCATAGGGCTCTCCGGCCACTTGAAATATCTGCTTTGATAGTGTAATCAATGTATCTTTATCGAGATATACCACATGCTTTAAAGTTTTCGACAATTGCTTAGATATATACGTCTTACCGCATGCCGGCGGTGATGTAACTAATATTAGTCTTTTCATGCTAAGCCTCCTTGGTTATAAATGTTAATTAATTCATAGTGTATCACTAACCTTCTCCGGTAACAAGTATTTTAAAATCATCGGTATAACAAATAGAATTACATATTGTTGCAGATGACAAATCCATAAAAATGTATTTATGGAAAAGGGATACCTAAGTTATCCTATGACGTCTAATGTATGTAACAACAATACAAATTATTTAAAAGGAGGAATTCGATGAAAAAAATATCTACTCTAATCATTCTTGTTGTACTCATGTCCTTTGTAACAAATATGACTGCCTTCGCATGCGGTACGACACCGAAGATAAAAGTAACCATGAACAAGCAAGTTGTGAAATATGATGTATCCCCTTATCTATCCAAAGATGAGGTTATGGTGCCAATTATAGAGACTGCCGAAGCAATCGGAGCGAAAACAGAATGGGATAAAACGAAACAAACCGCATGGATACATCTTGGAATGGCACATGCCGAATTTATCGTTGGTAAGAGCGAGTTTTATATTCACCGGGATGCTGATTTTACCGGTATACCGCAGACAGTCAAGTTAAATACTCCCATCAAATATAGCCGAGGAAGCGTATTCGTGCCCGGAAAGACCACCTTCGAAAATCTTGGATTAACTGTTTCCTGGGATAGTAAGAAAAGAGTATTGGCTATGACCGGAGAGAATACTGATAATAAAGATATTCATTATACAGAACTGTCCAAAGAGGAGATCGCTCACATGAGATTGTTAAACTCCTGGTATAACAAAAATTATACTAAGGCAGGAGTTCATTCTCTGAAATTCAACGGAACTATGTATGTTCTGGTCAGCGCAGGAAGCAAACCCACCGGTGGATATACCATCGGAATCAACCGTATATACTACGAATCCTCGACAAAAGCTTATGTAGATGCTTATGTGAAAGCTCCCTCTTCGGATGCTATGGTAACACAGGTTGAGACATATCCAAATATCTTACTTAAAATTGAGGATCAGAAAAAGCTACGCAGTATAAGGGGTGAGGTGCAGGAACTTAATTCTGATTCCCTACCTGCCAAGGTACTTTATGATGAACTTTCCTATGATAACATTATAAATAATCCCAAGTTAGTTCAGTGGTACTCGGAGAACAATCAAAAGCAGGGAATCAACTACATCAAAGACGGAGCATATACTTATGTACTCCTTGGTGCCGGTGAGAGACCTACCGGTGGTTATTCCATAAAAATTGACAACATCTATTATAGTACTTCTGATACTGTAAATATTCGTGCTATTGTCACACCTCCCGGAGATAATGTCAGAGTGATCATGATGATTACTTATCCTTCCATGATCCTCAGAATCAAATCGGATACTGTTAAAACAGTAGTCGGCGAGGTTCTCGATACAAAAATAAACGGAGTGACACTGGATATTACGAATGTCACAAAGATGGAACTGTACGATCTGAACCAGGTCAAATTAAGAGACATCACCGGTGTTGAAAAGGATGAGATCATGAATTCCTTTAACAATGCAACCATTGACTATAATCCATATATTAAAATGATCGCAGGAAAAATTCTGAAAGTGACAACTACTGATGGATATTTGCTCACCTTCTCCAGCTATGGTTCTCAGACCAATGTTATCGTCAGTATTGAGAAGAATGGAGCGGCAAAGGCTTACCATCTTCTGGCTCCAGGTGTTGCAAAATATATTTATCAATAATATGGTTATATTATATAGACCATATTGATAAATCAGTAAAATTCACGCTTCCCAAGGATTTAATTGATAGTGAATGTTTAAAAACGGAAGGTAAGGATGATAGCATCCTCTCCTTCCGTTTTATGATTCTATCACTCTTAAGTAATATAACTAATACTTCCATATCTACTGAATCTCTTTTTGTATGATTACTTTCATCTGTTCTCTCTTCGTAATCTGAAGCTTGCCAAAAATATTCGATATATGTTTTTTGACTGTTGTCTCAGAAATAACCAGCTCTTCCGCTATCTCATGATTGGAATATCCATTCCGTATTAACCGAGCAATTTCAACTTCACGCATCGTCAATCCCATATCTCTCCACTTTCTATCTTGCTCCTCCATTGATAGAACAATAACAGAGGTTTCTTGTTCTGTTAATTTATCACCGGTCGTTTGCTTATTCTCGTCTCTTCTTAAAGTGATGAATAGTATAAAACCGTATAGTGCCGGTCTACAATTCAGTGCAATATCCGGTAGTAAATCAGAAAATCCCTCTGTGTCATTCAGTCTTACGAACAAAAATAGAAAGGCCTCAAGATATCCTGCTACCAAGGCGTTCTTCCCTAAGATGTGCAGGATATCATTATTAGAAAGCTCCTTTTGATAATACGGTAAGCTCAGTATAACGGTCCCTATGATAGTTAACGTCAATAATTTCACATCAAACAATAACAACAAATCAAATCCGGTTATGTAGAGAAGAATGAAAAGGTAAAATAGGATTACAAGCAATTTTATTAACAGCTTTTTCATACCACTCCCTTAATCCTGAATATGTTCCATCAGCATTATCTGCAATCTGGACTTTAACGGAAGTAATACGATATTGACTGCCAGCGCATATAATAAAGTTATTAATATAACTGCCAGGTTCGGTCCCAATGATTCCGGATTATCCAATTGTTTTAAGATCATGATTGTAGAAAAGATCGAGATGAAAACTGCTCCATAGATAAGAATGTTTTTTACTAAAGTAACAGCCTCGATAGACCTTTTTATTTCTACAATCGAGGTTATCTTCTTTTTCCCCATCACCATCCGGAATGAATTATTGAAATCCTTCAATAAACCGGAGGACAATAAAACAGGAATAGTTAAAATCAGCAAGAGCAGTAAACTGGGCACATCCAGTATGAGGATGATGGAGCCAAAACCGCCTCCGGTCAAAGCAACCGTGGCAATAGTAATAAGTATTACAGCAACAAATGATAAAATATACATATACATTTCTCCTTTGTGTGAATTTTATAGTTTCAGAATAGCAATTCCAAAGGGAAGAAGCAATACTACCGAGTAGTATATTGAGTAGTATTTTACCATGTTAGC
>JAGFXQ010000359.1 GCA_017861355.1 Bacillota bacterium | reverse complement strand
GTCCGGTAACTAACCGTTATTATCTTCTAGCTCACTTTGAGGCATATACCAATAGGAGTTAAACTGATGTAGATAAGTTCTTGCCCCTCTCGGCATCTGTGTTGCAGCGTTGAAGATATTGTAATAATCGCCTGCACCCATAATGATGGATAGCCCGCCAAAAGCTCCCAGAGCAGCAAGGGGAGGGAAAATGAGGGCAAGAAGATAAGGGATAATTCCGAATACAAGGTTAGGCAACAGACTCATGAAAATAAATCTTCCTTTACTCATAGTCTCGGTACCGACGACAAACAACATTCCCTGCTTCAAGTTCGTATATAAGTATACATCCTCCTTAAAACAGATAGCATGCAGAAATTCGTGTGGAATTGCACATAATAAAGCAAGAACACTCCCAAAGAGTATGTGGTCATACATACTACTCCCATAACGCAGATAAAGAATGATCCATAATGGAATCAGCAATAGTATTGCAATTACATTTGCTATTATCCCCATGGCTTTCGAATCCTTGGCTTCTCTGAATGGGACAGCTCCATCCTGGTGCGGTTTTGACGGCAAGGATTCCGGATTCAAATTAAACTTTCCTTTATAATGTAATCTCATTGGGGCTTCACTCCCTTCTGGCACTCTAACAATTAATCCCAGCTTTTCTTGCCTGGCTGCATAATTGCTGTACCTTCAGTATGTATTGCTTACCATCTTTTATAAAATATGTTCCACATTGTCTGAATTCAAAATGAGTATTCGTGCTGATACATTGTTGCCTAAGATCCAGAACCCAATCATAATTCAAGGGACGAGCCTGATGATCCGATTCGCCTCCAACCACCACGAATTCAACATCATTTAAGTATTTAGCAATATTAATTTGCTCTAACAGCGGCTGACAGACAACATTTTTATGTTTAATGGGAAGGTTGTTAAAAATTGATAACCTAACATCCGCCATCTCCTGGTTTTCTATGGTACATCCCACGGTTACATTTTCATATCCATCTCCCCAATCGTCCGGTATACAGCTTGCAAAGCGTTCAATGCGCTTTGTCAGGAATAGAAAATGTAAATCCGAACGCTCTTTGATCATCTGCCAACAATCCGCCCGCCAGACATCCGCATCAGGGAGTAAAAAATCAGATGTAAAGCACAGGTAAACGAGTTGTCCGGATTTGAGCTTATATTCCCCTTTTTTATTCTTCTCTATTGGAGCCGTGAATTTATCTGTCTTTACAATATCGTTTGTATCAACGCCGCGCCTGCTATCTCCCTTATGGATATAACAATACCGGCAGCCCTCACTATATCTATGACAGCCTCGCCAAGGATTCCACACCGCCATACTCTATCCCCTCCCCAGTCTTATTTCATCAGTAGTCTATCTTTGAATAAAATTCTCTACTGAATTCTTACATAGTTCTAGAAAGGTTACTTCTCCTATGGTATTTATCTTAAAGAATACTGCTTGACTTCCTCCTGAGGTAATCGCAGTTATAAATAGCTCTTCTCCGGTTCCAACCACAGTTACGTTCATGCTTACACGATTACCTCCCGCCATACTATACCGTTCATAAACCCGAACCGCAACCCGTGCATCCGCCACCTCAATATCACTTCCGTCCTCAAAGCTTACGGAGGAGCTGCCATTGGTAATATCTCTATGTACCCAATTCACAAATTCATCGAAGCTTCCGTTTAATCTTTTCTCATATTTCGCCATAATATTAATTTCCTTTCTCTATTTACATTTGCCAATAAATCGAGGCATAACTACTATATACAATATCTTATTAATAATGTCCGTCTATCCGAACGATACTTGCCTACACCTTAAATTTATTCCTCCTGCCCTCTACTTCCAATCTCAAGCAAATTACCTTCAGGATCCGCAACATAAAAATTTCGTATACCAAATGGATAGGTTACAGGTTCCCCTGTAAATGACTTTACTCCAAGTGTCATTAATCGCTCGTATTCTCTGTCAACATCAGAAAATCTCGGAAGCCAAATGCCAATTTCCATTGTCAGGTTAATTCCCTTCGGCGGGTAACAGGACTCACCTACCGCTTCTGCAAAAGCTTTTCGATCATACATAAATAATGATAAAGGACCACTGTTTGTTTTAAACTCAGCAAATAATCCACCGTCCCAGTCGGTCTCAAATTCCATGATATTTCTATAAAACGAAACCATCTTTCCGATGTCTTGAACCAACAGACCTACACCGATATTAGCATTCATACCATTCATAAACGGTTCCTCCGGTAATCATATTTTTTATTAATCATAACACGCTAAAAATGACAACAATATGCCCTGTTCAAAATATAGATAATCTGTAGTTACCTTGTCTAACACCAGCGAATCAATCTCTATTTTTATCAAAATACTCGATTACTAAAATAAGCAGTCCAACAGCAAATAGGATTAACCCTATTACAAAAGGTAGACCAACGGAAAGACTTTGCACACCAAATCCCATATCACTCGCTCCAAATATGGCGAACCATAGCTTAGAGCCTCGCCATGTATTAATATGAGGAATATAGAAAGTTGCTGTAATAATCAAACTTAATGTAATAAGCACACCTGAAAACATTAGTACGGAACCAATTATTGTTCTTTTCATTATTATTCCTCCATCAAATTTTGATATGAAATCAATAACACAAATTTTGTTATCGATCACTAACAACAACGAATTAAAATCATTTATCTGACTACCTATCCATATACTTCAGCTCATCAAGCGGTCTTTCGTTGATCTGATTTTGAGTTTATGCGAGTACTCATATGACTCATATTATTTTACATTATAATACATCCGGTACAAAATTGCCAGTTTATCCCATGCAACTTTCTACAAACAAAAAGACATAAGTGTTGCTACTCTGTCTTCGCTCTCAACATCCTATCTCCTTTGTTGCAAAACGAATCGATCGCATATATACTTATGTCTTTGTTTATTCTTATACAATCATTATTTCAGAGACCCTTTCGATGCTCTGCAGTCCTTCTCCAAGAGGAAAGAGCTCTCTTCTGCGTCCATCGGTTTCTCGATTTTCATCACATGGAACCCAAGTTTGTTCACGTAGAAATTATGGTTTCTTCGGGAAAAGCCCGGCGTCTCAGTACGCCATATCTTCGTATCCGGATACTCCTTCTCGACAAACTCCCATATTGTTCTCCCGATTCCCTTGTTCTGAAGATTGGTATCTACAAAGATACATCCCAGATAATTAATCTTAGTCTTCGGATTAATCCAAAGGATTAAGCCTCCGATCAGCTTACCCTCCATCGAGATCTGATATGCTGTCGCCTTCTTATCCAATCCCCATCTGCGAAGGAAATCCCCACTGTCATAGCCGGTCGGCCCACCCTTATCTTTGCCCAGATGAATTCTGGAATCCTCATCGAAGGCTCTGGTCATGACTGCTGTTAATTCGTCTATACTCTCTTCCTGTAAAGGTTGAAATACTAGCCCCTTATATTCTTTCATATTTACTGTTATCCTTTCTTAATAGAGGAGATATCACGATAGCTTTTGTCATATTTCTTCTAATATCGCCCTTGTTTCATTGCTTATTCTATTGTTTATTCTATTGTTTGTTCTATTGCTTGTTTCATTGTTGCTTTCTCGTTCCTTTACAGCTTCTCCGTGATTTCTCTTA
>JAGFXQ010000358.1 GCA_017861355.1 Bacillota bacterium | reverse complement strand
CCCGGTATCAGCTGGAGCACTCGTGACATTCTGTGTTTGTTCGGAATTACCTCCGCCCTGTGATGTTTTACTGTCCTTTGTCTGACAACCCGCTAATGAAGATAGCAGAAATATCATGATCAGTAATAATCCAGTTAATTGCTTACATTTCTTTTTCATACCTTTTCCTCCTTTTATTTATTATAATTGCCTGTGGGGCGATTATACAATACTTATTATCCTTTGACGGAACCTATCATGATTCCCTTCACGAAATACTTCTGTAAAAAAGGATAAACGCATAAAATTGGCAGGGTCATAACCATTATGAAAGCCATCTTTAATGATTCAGGCGTTGTACTGGTTATTGCTGTTGCAATACCCGTATTCATTTTAGTTGCATCAAAGGTTGCACTTTCGAAGGTTGCTTCATTTAAAATATTCTGAAGCAGGGTTGCTACCGGAAACAGATCCTTATTCTGGACATAATAAGCTCCCGTAAACCATTCATTCCAATGAGCCACACCAAAAAACAGCATAATTGTTGCTATAACCGATTTCGATAAGGGTAGAAACATCTGTAAAAAAACCCTGGAATATCCACAACCGTCGATACGTGCCGATTCTCCAATCGATTCGGGAATTGTTTCAAAGTAGGTCCGCAGTAGCATAATGTTAAAGAAGTTGTACAATTGCGGCAAGACATATACCCAAATGCTTTGAGTAAGATTTAATTGACGAAGCAGTATGTAATAAGGTATCATTCCGCCGCTGAATATCGTAGTGAAAAAGAAGAAAAAAACGATAAACCTTCTACCTGGCAAATTCTTAAAAGCCAGTGCATAAGCTAACATGGAGCACATGATCGTTCCAATCAGAGTACCAACGACAGTTCTGAATATGGTTATTCCATATGCATTCAGGATATTGCTATCCTGAAACACCTTGATATAATTTTCAAAAGTTATCACCCTTGGCCAAAAATAAATTCCTCCTTTTAGCGTGTCGTACCCATCATTAAACGACAAAACCAAAATATAAATAAATGGATAAAGTGTTATAATTCCAAGAACACATAAGGCGGTGTAATTGATAATCGTACTAATTTGTATTTTACTTTTTCTCATCTTTTCTCTTCTCCAATCATCTACCACAAGGATACATCAGCCAACTTTTTAGTAATTCTATTGACTATGATAACCAGGATAAGTCCAATGACACTTTGGAACAAACCTGCAACAGTAGCATATTCATAACGTCCCTGCTGGATTCCCTGTTGAATAATCTGTGTATCTAGTATCATGGACAAACCACTGTTTCCAGGAGTCTTCAAAAGAATAATCTGCTCATAACCGGCCTTCAGAAGATTTCCGATATTCAGTAAAAATAAGATACACGCTGTGGGCATAATATTCGGTAGCGTAATATGTAACATTCTTTTCCACTTCCCGGCTCCATCAATACTTGCTGCCTCGTATAATTGCTGGTCTATTCCAGCTAAAGCTGAAAGATATACAATTGAGTTCCACCCAACGTTTTTCCATATATCGGTAAATAATACCAGCGGATAAAACCAATTTTTCTCTCCCATAAAGTAGATAGCTTCTTTATGAAACACATTTACCAGAATACTGTTAATGATGCCATCATGAGGTGATATGAATTTAACCAGGACCGCAATACACACTACCCAAGAAACAAAATAAGGAAGATATGTCACTGTTTGAATTGTTTTCTTAAAATACTTGTTAGATACTTCATTAATCATTAAAGCTAATATAATCGGAGCCGGAAATCCTATTACCATTTTTAATACACTGATAATCACTGTATTCTGTAACAGTGGCCAGAACATCCTGTCATTTATAAACTGTTTGAAGTAACGCATTCCCACCCAGGGACTTTCCCATATTGACATATTAAAATGAAATTCCTTAAAACCTAATGCAAGACCATACATGGGTATGTAGCAGAAGATAATATACCAGATCACTGCAGGCAGGATAAAAATATATAAAGCTCGATAACGCCATATTCTCCTTAGTAAATATTTGTCTGACAATTTCATATGTGCCTCCTTCATAAATCAGGTCGATTACTCCTGTTGTGTATCTCTGTCTATGTGTGAATTATACCCACTAATAATTTTTTATATAATGGATAAATCTCAACATATATGTGGATAAAACTTTGTTTTAACTATACAAAAGTTTACATACTTTATACAAATTAAGAGGCTGCCCCGAAAAGTATCTCGATGATACCTTTTAGGACAGCCTTTCATAAAGAAAGAAAAACTATATTACCCTTTTCTTACATATCTTATATTAATGAGTTCGAAAGCGTTCAAGATAATCTCATTGTCATCAATATCTCTTATTTTATCCTCCGCAATATCAACAAGTTCGATGGCATTATAATCATCAATCGTAATGGTTGCTGATTGCTTTGTATTATTGCAATTATAATACCTGATAATAATTCCGTTATCATCCTCAGGAATTTTTACCGTATCCAATATAATATTTTCATTTGTCGTCGTATAAATACTATATGAATATGCTTCATCAAAATCATTGCCGGTCATGACAAATGGATTATTAATATAATAAGCCTGTTTATAGGTATCCACGCCTAATTTTCCCGGATGCATCAACAATGCATAACGTATCGTCTGCTTTCCCTGATCAACATTAGTTCCAGGTCCATATTTAGGACTCCTTACCAGGTCCAAATCCATTATACCATGTTTACAACGATAACCGTATTTGCTGTCATTAATGAAAGAGATACCATATAAATCTTCTGACATATCAATGAATTTATGTCCCGAGACTTCAAACTGTGCTAGTTCCTTACTATTATTCTCTGTTGTTTTTCTGGCAAGATGGCCATATGCAAGGTTAAAATTGCATTCATCGGTATTAATATTAACTGGAAAAGATACTCTTAGCATGGAACTTTCCTGATGCCAATCTATTTCAAGATCAATGGATACCATATTTTCTCCATCCAGAATAGAAAACTCCTGTCTAAAAATGCTTTCCTCCACTATATATTCACATATGGCATAAGCTTTAGGGCCGTCAACTCCTGTTCTAAAAGAAATACATCTGGCATCCTGTCTTGTTTGTTGATAGGAAACTGGTGCAATATCCCAACAATCTCCTTCATCCGTATATTTTGATATTACAGCCATTTGTTTTCCATCCATAACAAATTCCTTATTCAGCTGTTTATCATATAAAGATGAGATATATCCTTTTTCGAAGGCAACTATAATTTTGTCATTTTCGATATGATTGATACCGCAAACTGCTTTGAAATCAATAATTTTGTTACTCTTACCTACTGTTATACCACCGAGAGCAGGCACTTTGATCCGATACCAATCCTTGTCAATCTTAAGGCTTTTTTCATAATCAAATGCATTAAAATTTATCACTGACCTCTTGGGAAACAGATAAGCCAGAATATAATCAATAGCATTGGTCAGTTCAGCGTATAACAACTCATATCTTTCTATACTTTCCGTATAAACGCGGTTAATTGATGATCCCGGTAATATATCATGAAACTGATATAGTAAAATCTCCTTCCAAATCATTTCCAGCTTTTCCTTATCAATTGGTAAATCAATATTATGTTTTTGGGCCAGTGGTATAAGCATCTCATAATTTCGTAGAGCAAATTC
>JAGFXQ010000357.1 GCA_017861355.1 Bacillota bacterium | reverse complement strand
TAAGGCAGCAGCTGCAGATTATGGTTTTGAGATTGTTGAAAGTGGTATCGCAACATCTGCAGATATACCATTGGCAGCAGATAACCTCATACAGAAAGTAGATTGTATCAATAACTTAACCGATAATACGGTTGTCAGCTCTCTGCCGGTTATCCTTGAGAAAGCGGCGGCTAAGAATATTCCTGTATTCGGTAGTGAAGTAGAACAGGTGAAGATTGGATGTCTGGCAACAGTCGGACTTGATTATTTTGATCTTGGCAAGCAGACCGGTGCGATGGCAGCACAGGTATTGAAGGGTGAGAAGAAAGCAAGCGAGATTAATTTTGAGGTTATTCAGGACGCTTCCTTCTACGGTAATACCGCAGTAGCTGCTAACCTGGGAATAACGATTCCTCAGGATCTGGTAAGCAGTGCGAAAGAAATGTTTAGTGACATCGCTCAATAAGAAACATGTTATTCTTGTTCTGAAGCATGACTGAAATGTTATAATAAAATATTGATCACGTAATCATGAAGGATTGACAAGGTTGACTCTTGTGTGGGATAGAGGAAGAAAAATGTTTCGGATATAACGCGAAGAGTCAACATTCTGTCTTAGGAGGTAGGAACATGGAGTATTTGTTATCGATTATTATCGGTATATTGGAGGAAGGTCTGGTATATGCCATTATGGCTCTTGGTGTATACATTACCTATAAGATCTTGGATTTTCCGGATCTGTCGGTAGATGGAACATTTCCGCTGGGTGGTGCGATAACAGCGGTATTAATTATTGCCGGTGTTCCGCCGATGGTTACCCTCTTTCTTGCCTTCCTGCTCGGTGCACTGGCCGGAGTGTTAACCGGTCTAATTCATGTTAAGTTGAAGGTCAGAGATCTGCTATCCGGAATTATCATGATGACTGCTCTTTATTCCTTGAATCTACGAATTGCTGGGAAAGCAAATGTAGCGATTTTTACAAAGGAGACCATCTTCGATAATGCATTTCTCGACCGAATCGCTCCGGAAAGAATGAAGGATTATGTTACTGTAGTTATTCTTTTAGTAATTGTTGTGATTATGAAGTTACTCCTGGATATTTATCTAAAGACGAAATCCGGCTATCTCTTAAGAGCAGTCGGTGATAATGATACCTTAGTTACTTCGCTAGCCAAAGATAAGGGTGTGGTTAAGATCATAGGTCTTGCGATTGCCAATGCTTTTGTAGCCTTAGCCGGAAGTATCTATACACAGAAGAGTGGATTTTTCGAGATATCCTCCGGAACCGGAACGATTGTCATCGGGCTCGCCAGTGTCATCATCGGAACAAATATGTTTAAGCAATTCACTCTGATTAAGGCAACCACCGCAGTAATTTTTGGGTCGATTATCTACAAAGCCTGTGTAGCGTTGGCAATTGCACTCGGTATGGCTGCCTCTGACTTAAAGCTCATCACGGCAGTATTGTTCCTGGTGATTTTGGTAATAAGCAATGAGCGGAAAAGGAGAGTGAAGGCAAATGATTGAGCTTGTTAATATCAATAAGTATTATAATCCCGGAACCGTCAATGAAATGTGCCTTTTTAAGGATTTTAATCTGAATGTACTGGATGGTGAGTTTGTATCCGTAGTAGGCAGCAACGGTTCCGGTAAGACCTCGATGCTGAATATCATCTGCGGAAGTATCCCGATTGACCGTGGTACCATTCGTATCGGAAGTGAAGACATCACGATGATGCCGGAGTATCAGCGTCAGAGAAGGATCGGTCGTGTCTATCAGAACCCGTCGATGGGAACTTGTCCGACGATGACGATTCTCGAGAATATGTCGTTGGCGGACAATAAAGGCATGAGCTTTAATCTGACCAGAGGCACCAACCGCAAGCGCATTGATTCTTACCGGGAAAGCCTACACTCACTGAATCTTGGTCTTGAAGATAAGCTGCACGTACCGGTAGGCTCTCTTTCCGGTGGGCAACGCCAGGCTATGGCACTCCTGATGGCTACGATGACACCGATTGAATTCTTGATCTTGGATGAGCATACCGCTGCGCTGGACCCAAAGACTGCAGAATTGATTATGCAGCTTACGGATCAGGTTGTTAAGGAAAAGAAGTTGACGACCATTATGGTTACTCACAACCTTCGCTATGCAGTAGAGTATGGGAATCGATTAATCATGATGCATCAAGGCGAGGTCGTAATCGATAAGGCCGGGGATGAGAAGAAAGTGACCGAAATTGATTCAATTCTTGAGAAATTTAACGAAATCAGTATCGAATGCGGTAACTAAAAATATCAAATATGGTAACTGAAATTACTATTGCAAATTGATCACACTATGATATACTTAGGATACAAAAAATAATAGAAGCAGAGTAGAACCATGTGCGTTAAGTGCTGAGTGAACAGGGAGTTGTCATTCGGACGAAAAGGCTATCTTGCGGTACATGATTCGCATCCCGCTGCTACATTAGGATAATCAAATATTGAAGGTGCATCGTAGATCATCCGGGTATTCGGATTATCTTATGCACTATTTGATTTTATCTCTTCTTGTAGTAAAAGGTCTGCAAAGGAGGTAATTTTTTTATGACCAAATTTACAGGTTTATTCAAATCATCTTACCAGGAATTAAAAAGTGTAAGGTGCATCACCCTGATCGCAATGCTAGGGGCGATCTCTATTGTGTTAGGCAGTCTTGTGTTTATGGTAGCTGATTTTCTGAAGGTTGGATTTAATTTCCTTCCAAATGAATTCGTTTACTATCTCTTTGGTCCCGTTGTAGGAGTGATCTATGGAGCAGCACTTGATATCCTGACCTTTATTGTAAGACCAGCCGGCCCGTTCTTCTTTGGGTTCACCTTAAGTGCAATCATCACAGGCTTTATCTTTGGTGTGATACTCTATAAGAGACCTCTGAGTATCAAGAGAATTCTCGTCGCCAATCTCCTTCAGTTGGTAATCATCCATCTGTTGTTGAATACTTATTGGCTGACGATACTGTACGGTTATAACTTCATGGCAATTCTACCGATCCGTGCATTGAAAGGAATTATTATGCTGCCGGTGGAGACAATCATGTTATATATGGTAATCAAAGGGGTAGAGGCTAGCGGAGTAATCGGCAGACTTTTTCCCGGGAAAGGGTCCAGAATATTAAGCAAGTAAAGAAATAGAATAGCCTCGAGCTTATCAATCACTGAAATTCGGAGAAAGAATACACTTCGGATGTCGGTGATCAGGATAAGACTCGAGGCATTTTACTGTCTGAAAATGTGATGGATGGATCCGGATACAAAGAAGAGAATGATAGTTCGAGAAAATACACACGTATTATTACTTTAAGGACATTAGACCTTGACAAAAGCTTGGATTATTAAGAAAATTAACATAAGATAAAGTATCAGAAAGGAGTAAATTATGCCATTTATTAATGTGAAGACAAACATCGGTGTAAGTAAGGACAAAGAGGAACAGGTAAAACAAAGATTGGGGAAAGCAATTGAATTCATCCCCGGTAAGAGTGAAGAATGGCTTATGGTAGCCATTGAAGAGAATATTCCGCTATACTTTAAAGGAAGGATAGACCTTCCGGTTGCCTTTGTTGAAGTTAAGATCTTCGGAAGTACGACAGAAGAGGCTTATCAGCAGGAGACAGCTCAAATCACACAGATATTAAAGGATGAGTTAGC
>JAGFXQ010000011.1 GCA_017861355.1 Bacillota bacterium | reverse complement strand
CAAGGGCTGCAATCTGAAGTTGGAGGTTGATATCACCAGGAGAAGCATTGCCGATGCCTTAAAGCTCATTGATGCTGACAATATTCTTGATATTAATATATCAAATGTGCCTCTTGAGAATATTATCACAGAGATCTATAAAGAGAACCGACAGGTGACAGCTTAGTCCGGCCTGTGTCGGTATCAGGGAATTACTATTCATGGCTAATTTTTATTGATCAAAGTGTCAAAAGGTGCTACACACTCTTTCTGATACGATATATCGCTATTGTAAGCAAGCTTGCATAGCAATATATCGTATCAGAAAGCACAATTAATTATATCTTAAAGCGTCAAAAGGTGCTGCGCACTCTTCCTAATACGATATATCGCTATTGCTAGCGAGTTAGCATAGCAATGTATCGTATCAGGAAAGCACCTACGGTGCTTTTGACACTTTAGCCAAGATTAAGACAGAAAGGTGTTGGTAAGATTATGAGAAAATACCTCTTTATACTGAAGGCTACCCTGATGGAGAATCTTCAGTATGTATGGAATATATTGCTGGGCTTTATTACATTTTTCATGCTGCTGTTTGTATTCATGAATCTATGGGACTATATTTATTCTGATTCCGGCAACCTGATTAGTGGCTATACCAAGGATCAGATGATCTGGTATGTTATCCTGACGGAGATGATCTGGTTCTCCTGCCGGAATGCCACTCTGAGTTATCAGATCAGCAACGATATCAAAAGCGGCTCCATCGCCTATAGCATCAACAAACCTTACAATTATATCGCTTACATTATCGCTAAGCATCTGGGTGAAATTGCAATCAAATCCTTACTTTTTCTTGTTGCAGGCTTAATAATCGGTTACGGTTTCCTCGGAAGCTTGCCACCGGTTCACCTGTATCAGCTTCCGGCGATTCTAGTAACCCTGGTCCTGGGAACCTTCATCAATACTTTCCTGAAGATGAGCATAAGCGTATTATCCTTCTGGATCGAGGATGCCACCCCGTTTCACTGGATCTATGATAAGATGATCATCGTGCTTGGTATTATGTTCCCGGTGGAAGTCTTTCCACTCTGGGCTCAGCCGGTGATCCGTGCTACACCAATTTTCGTAGTAACCTATGGACCGGCTAAGCTGATCATCGACTATAGCAGCGGTATGGCTGTCCGGGTAATCCTGTCTCAGCTGATTTATTTCGTAATATCCTTAAGCTTTTTATTATTCATCTATCAGAGAGGAGTGAAAAAACTGAATGTTAACGGCGGCTAAAAATCAATTTCGTGTTATCCTGCTTTCCTTAAAATATAATATCATGCGTGAGATGACGAACCGGGCATCCTTTCTGACCAATGTCTTATTCATGGTTCTGAATAATGCCACCTTCCTCATTCAATGGCAACTGCTATTTCATTTAAAACCGGAGATTGGCGGCTATGCCTTTCATGAGGTAATGGTACTCTGGGGGCTGGCGGCATCTACCTACGGCTTTTCCCATATCCTGTTTCAACGGGCTTTCCAATTACCACCTCTGATCCTTCAGGGAAAACTAGATTCCTTTTTGGTACAGCCGAAGAATATCCTACTCAGTGTAATTACCTCTGCGACGAATTCCTCCGCCATCGGGGATCTGATCTATGGATATTTGATCATCGTGATCTTCCGCTTCAGCATCCCTAATTTGCTGTTGTTTACTTTGTTTACGATACTTGGCGGTCTGATCATGGCAGCCTTTGCCGTAATCACCGGCAGCTTCTCCTTCTGGTTGGTCCGCGGCGATCTCTTGTCGGATAATCTGAATAATGTGATTGTGAACTTTGGTACCTATCCGGACAGCATCTTTAAGAGCGGTGTCCGTCTGCTGCTTTATACTATCGTTCCGGTGGGCTTTGTCGTGTATCAACCCCTGCATATTATTCTTAATTTTAATTTGACCGCCTTGCTTGGAGTCATTGCCTTTACCCTCGGTATCTGCTTACTGGCCTTTTTCTTGTTCTATAAAGGCTTAAAGCGGTATACCTCAAGCAATCTCATGAGTGCCAGAATATAAGAAAGAACTTGATTTGAGGCTGAAGCATAATTACAATCCATGTTGATTGTTGTTTTGCTTCAGCCTCTTATTTTTCATTTCCATGTTTGAAATTGCCTGTTATCTTCGCCATAATTAATTGCGCTTCTTTAAGTTCCGCATTCTCTATTCTCTCTAAAAACTTCTTGCTGTCTTTCTCCTTTAAGATCATGACTAATTTACAGTGCCAATAGAGAAAGACTTTTTTATCCTTTGATACCTTGTATGAAAAAGGCTCCTCATCAAGTTTTCCTCGCTTATCCACTTCACCCATTCTATAAACTCCCATCCTGATTCATAGGTAAATTATAGTATCCCCTTTCTCAAAATTCAACATCATTTCCTGCTATTTATGATCTGATCAGAATTTTTTCTTGTCGTATATTATAATCTTGTGTCAGATAATGATATTTATAAGTTTCATTTAGAAAATTATAGCCTATCGCAATAGTTCATTGTGTAAATAATTGCATACACTATCTGTTTTATGTTTACTTATTGTTAAATTGTGGTACAATATTTGGTAAGAACTGCAAATTGGTACAAACGAAGAACTTGTCTGGTCTTACAACCGGTCACAGAATTTACTACCCATAAGTTCAATGCAGGAAGACGCAAAACTTCTTGCCTGAATAAGAGAACAGCTTAGTACACTAGTCTATCTTAAACAACCCAATGTATTTTGCTTATGTTTTGACAAATCTTATTCTACATTAAACGAAAAGTAAAGGAGTGAAGTGATTGTATGGTACTTGAAGGTAAAGTAGTTGTAGCACAGGGTGGAGGGCCCACTGCGGTTATCAATCAGTCATTAGTCGGGGCCGTGCTGGAATCTAGAAAATTTCCACAGATAACAAAGGTATATGGTGCAGTAAATGGAGTTACAGGGATAATTAACGAGGACTTTCTTGATCTTACTCAGGAAACGACACACAATTTGGAGCAGGTAGCAGTCACTCCTTCCTCCGCCTTATTTTCAACCAGAGATAAGCCGGATACCAACTATTGTAAAGAAATTTTTAAAGTATTTCAGGCTCACGGCGTAAGATATTTCTTCTATATCGGAGGAAATGATTCTGCTGACACGGTTCGAATTGTAAATGAGCAAGCGGAATCTTCCGGATATGAATTCCGAGCAATTCATATTCCCAAGACAATTGATAATGATTTAATGATGAATGACCATACTCCCGGTTATCCTTCTGCTGCGAAGTTCGTAGCCCAGGCCTTCATCGGCCTTAATCTGGATAACAGGGCTCTGCCGGGCGTACATATCGGTGTTGTTATGGGACGTAATGCCGGTTTTCTTACCGCTGCTTCCTCTATCGCACAGAAGTATCCCGATGATGGTCCTCATTTGATATATTTACCGGAACGACATTTTATCTTAGATAATTTTATAAGCGATGTAAAAGAGGTTTATGATAAATACGGACGCTGTATCGTTGCCATCTCCGAAGGAGTTCAGGATGAGAACGGTGTACCGATTGTCACCAAGCTGATTAAGAGTGGTACCGATGCTCACGGCAATTCCCAATTATCCGGAACCGGTGCTTTGGGTGATCTTCTTACTCAGGAGATTAAGAGTAAACTCGGCATTAGCCGTGTACGTTCGGATACACTCGGTTACCTGCAACGCTCCTTCATGGGTTGTGTTTCTGAGACTGATCAGCATGAAGCCAGAGAGGTTGGCGAGAAAGCAGCTCAATTTGCTATCTGGCATAATATTGACGGCTCGATCGTAATTAACCGTACCGGTAATTATTCCGTCGCTTATAAAATGACTGATCTGCATAATGTAGCCGGTAAGACAAAGCTCATGCCGGACAACTTCATCAACTCAGCAGGGAACAACGTAACCGATGCTTTCAAATATTACCTTCAACCGCTCCTTGGTGGCAATATGCAGGAAGCACATATGCTTCGTGCACCGAGAGCAGAGAAGATCTTACATCCATAACAGAAAATTTAAAATGTTATAACAAAAAAGCACAATGAGTAAAATAAACCTCATTGTGCTTTTGATTATGCTTCATTGATACATCGCCAAACTCTTATTTTGTAATAACAGATACTCCGGTATCTACAGAGTCTGCACCGGTATCTTCATTTGCCAATGCTTTTGCTGCTGTCTTCATGCCTTCATAACCCATAACATCCGGATTCTGAGCCATAGTACAAAGAATATAACCATTCTTGATCAGCTCAAGGATTGTATCTGATTTATCAAAGCCTACGCCGATGATCGTATCCTCGGATTCCTGAATTGCATTTCCGATACCAACGGTTGAACCTTCGTTTGCTCCAAATATACCTACACAACCTGATGTAATATAATTTGCTGCTATATCCTTCGATTTCGCTGCATCGCCTTCGCCATACTGTGTCTCAAGTAATTCAAAAGCAGATCCGTCAAATGCAGAGCGGAAGCCCTTTTCACGAGCTACGCAGGATGCAGTTGCTGCATTAACATTAACAATACCAATCTTACCTTCGGTGATGCCAGCTGCCTGGAGTCCTTTGATCATTTCATCTCCAGCAGTCTTGCCTGCCGCCTGATTATCTGTTGCTAATGTCTGAATTGCAGGATAGGCTGCTGCAGAGTCTACATAGATAATCTTTACTCCGGCTCCGGCTGCTTCTTCCAGCGCAGAGGTAACTGCATCAGGTCCGTTTGCTGCCAAAAGAATAGCATCCGCTCCACCAGCTACTGCATTGTTAATGCATTCAATTTGTTTTGCATCATCCTTCACGTCCGGAGCAAGCCATTCATAGTCAATATTTCCAAGTTCCTCTACTGCTTTTTTACAGCCGGCATCTACGTTTACCCAGTGCTGATCCATCTGATCCATTGTGATCAGATACACTTTAAAATTCTCAGCTGCTTTTGGTTCTTCCGTCTTCGGTGCAGCCTCAGTTACCTTAGCTTCTTCTTTGCCCTCATTCCCTGTAGTACTTACTGCTTCTTCTTTCGCACATGCAGTTGCTAACACCATACATAAACATAGAATAATGGATAGTAACTTTTTCTTCATAAACTTCAAACCTCCCATAAGTTTTATATATCAAAGCATTCGCTTTAATATCAAGTGATTATGTAACCGGATTCATCTTCTTCTTTCTGGGTTTTCCGGTACGTACGATTACATCCAGTAGTACGGATACTACAACAATGATACCAATCGTTATATTTCTGATTGCAACCGGTGCGCCGGCAAACTGTAGGCCATTTTGCAAAACACCCCAGATGGAAGCACCGATTACTGTTCCAAGAAGAATTCCCTGCCCTCCCAGCGTACTGACTCCACCTATTACAGAGGCTGCCACTGCATACATTTCGTAGCTGTTTCCGGCATCCATGGTACCCATACCGGTAGTTGCACAAGTCATTAATCCAACGGTGCATGCACATATAGCACTGACCAGGTAAGCCTTGATCGTTGTCGAATGAACATTGACTCCGGATAATCTTGCTGCATCAATGTTGCTTCCTATCGCATAGATATGACGGCCGGATCTTGTTTTGCTAAGGATAAAATTAAACACAATCCACATTGCTAAGGTAATCCAGATTGCATTATATAAACCCGCTGTTTTTCCATAGTAAAAGAAATTACGAAAACCTTTTGCTCCTTCGCCAATTGACCCTGTGTTATAATTGTTATTCACTATTTGCGCAATACCTCTGGCAATCGTCATGGTGCCGAGGGTTGCGATGAAGGGGGGCAGCTTGCACTTGGATACCAGCTCCCCATTTAATACACCAACCGCCAGACAGCAGCAAATTGTAATTAGAATGGCAATCAAGGGATTAACCCCCTTGGTCATTAGGGTGGCCGAGATCATGCAGCTCATACCGACAACCGAGCCAATCGAAAGATCGATATTGCCTGTTATTAATACATAAGATTGACCAATACCAATAATCAGAATCGGAGCAATTTGTCGAAGCAGGTTTGCTACATTTTTTCCGGAGAAGAAAATCGGATTTACTAAACCAAACACAATACACAGAATAATAAATCCAATTGTAACGGTGATAACCTGGCCCATTCCCCTGATTGCGAGTATTCTTTTCAAAACATTTTGTTTTCCTCTCTTATCCATTAAAAATTCTCCTTTTCGTTGACTATTATGAAGACATTAAATCAGCCGATTTTTTATCAAAACTAGTGGCATATTGCAGGATCATATCCTGTGTTGCTTCATCGGTGTTTAATTCACCTGTGATCTTACCATCGCACATAACGATGATGCGATCACTGATTCCCATGACTTCCGGCATTTCAGAGGAAACGAACAGAACTCCAATGCCCTGTTTCTTCAGTTCATTCATCAAGTTATAAATCTCCACCTTTGCAGCTACATCAATGCCACGCGTCGGTTCATCAAATATTACTACTCTTGATTTTCGCCTGAGCCATTTTCCTACAACCACCTTTTGCTGGTTTCCGCCAGATAAACTACCCGCATTCACTTCTATGTTCGGCAGTTTAATTTTTAAATCAATGACTGCTTTCTCTGTCATCGTTTTTTCTTTCTTATTACTCACAATTCCGACTTTGTTACATAAGATATCCAGGTTAGGCAGCGCTATATTATCGCGAATGCTAAGTTTCGTGCATAAGCCGTCTTTCTTTCGGTCTTCCGGCACCAATACAATGCCGCATTTGATTGCATCCATCGGTTTTTCTATTCTTACTACTTTTCCGTCTAAGATGATCTCCCCGCTGTCTTTTGAGTCCACTCCAAAGATTGCTCGTGTCATCTCCGTTCTTCCCGCACCCATAAGCCCTGCAATGCCAACAATTTCACCGGCAAACAGTTCAAAATTGATATTCCGAACCATACGACCTGCATTCAGCTGTTTCACCTCTAGGATCCTTTCTCCTCTTGTGCAGGTGACTCTTGGGAATTTCTCTTTGATATCCCGACCTACCATGCAGGAAATAATTTCGCCCAAAGAGGTTTCGTGAAAGCTCATGCTTTTGATAAATTCACCATCTCTTAGAATTGTGACACGGTCTACAATGTTTTCTAATTCCTCCAACCGGTGCGATATGTATACGATACCACATCCTTCCTGTTTCAGCTTGTTGATGATAATAAAGAGATCTTCAATCTCCTTCGATGTCAAGGCTGAGGTTGGTTCATCCATAATCAAGACCTTCGCATTGGTTGACAAAGCTTTTGCAATCTCCACCATCTGCTGCTTTGAAACGGCCAAATCTCCAACTACCATCTCAGGATCAATATCAATATTCAGACTACTCAGGATCTTTTTTGCTTCAGCATTCATCTTCCGGTCTGAAATCATACCATATTCGGTGATTTCCTGTCCGAGGAAAATATTTTGTGCAACCGTCAGGTGTGCACACATATTCAGTTCCTGATGGATAATCGCGATACCCAGTTCCTGTGCTTTTTTTGTATTTAAATCCTCAATGATCTGACCAAAGACTCGTATTGTTCCACTGTCCTTGGTATAGACACCGCTTAATATTTTCATTAATGTTGATTTACCGGCACCATTTTCACCCAACAATGCCAGAACTTCGCCGGACCTAAGGTTAAAAGATACATTATTCAATGCCAATACACCCGGAAAGCTTTTTGAAACATGTTCAATTTCAACAATATACTCATCCATAACGATACCTAGTCTTTCTATGTATTGTTTCCTTGCTGAATATAAGTATATCACCCCCGTTTTACAAAAACAGGGGTGATTCTTTGGGTTTATGGGTATATTCATTTGCTATAATTCAATCCTCTTTAAGATATAACATGAATTGATTCAAACTCCTCTTTTAAGTATTCCCGAACTACGGTACCTTGTTCGATTACCATAAGCCGGTCAGCGACCGTTAAGGTATCAGAAATGTTAACTGCTAAGATTACCACCGTAATACCCTTTCTCTTCAACTCACGAATGAGATCTGCAATATGTTTACGCAGGTACATATCCGCTCCCGAGAAAGGCTGAACGCAAAATACAATATTGGGATTATAGAGGTGAATGCGATAATACACGAGATTATACAGAGAAGTCAGTTCCAATCCGGTCAATTCCTTGGCATAGATCTCATCACCGAGTATCCCCTCGTATTCCTTTATAATACTTTTCTTAAATTTCACCTTCAGAATGTTTTTATCCAATTTCTTATCTACAAGAAAATATAGATTATCAACATAATCAAGATTATAGAAAATCATTTTTTGAGTTGCATTTTCAACTATTACAGCGATACCATTTTCCAACGATTTTTTAGAAATTTTTTCTGTATATTCATGATTGTTATATAAGATCATCCCGCTTTGCGGGAGCTGCTCTCCGTTCACCAGCTCCAATAAATCATTATAAATCGTATTATTCGTATCAAAGAGTACGACGCACTCACCCTTCTTAATCGAAAACGACATTTTATTCAAATGATTCGTACAGACTTTTTCAAACTCCAGGATGCCCTGTCCGGAATAGGCTTCGACTTTTTGCTTTCCATCCGCGAATGAAATGGTATACGTCTTTATAAGATCGCTTTTCATTTCCTGTTCATCCAGTATCTTTATTATGGCACCATCCTTCATCAGCGCCACCCGATCGGAGATCGCGAACACCTCTTCATGATGATTTCCTATAAATAAGAACGAATATCCTTTCTCGGAATAGGATCGAAGTAAATGGTATAGTTTGGATAAGTCTACCACACTCAATATATTTGTAATATCACTGATGATAATCAGATTGGCTCCGGTAATGATCGCTTTTACCAGTTCAATCACACATTGCTCAAAGGAATTTAGATTGGCAACTAATTCATCCGGATCTATCGTAACATCCATCTCTTTTAAGTGCTGATTCACCTGCCCTCGTAATACCTTACTGTTAATCACATACTTTTTAAATCCTCTGCGAAGTACAAAAATATTATCCGATACGGTCAGATCCTGGATTAGCTTACTGTACTGACTTATCACATAGACACGGTTCATGCTGTTCGTACTATGCTCATAATAGTTCACCAATTCATTATTGAGATAGATACGGCCATAATTAATGGGACTATTCTGACACAACAACTGTACAAGTTCTGACTTACCTTGCTTGTTGATCGGAATTAGCCCCATGATTTCACCTTTATATATTTGCAGATTCAGATTATCCAGATAGATAACCCCGTCATAATCCGTTGTCACATTTTCCATTCGTAGTATCTCTTCTCTCATAATACCTCCGTAATCATTCCTGCACCTTAGGCAATGTAATGGTTACATCTGTTCCGACCCCTACCGTACTATAAAAATAAACTCCATATTCATCACCAAAGAGAAGCTTGATACGATTGTTCACATTAACAACCGCGATTCCACCGGGTTTTCCTTTCAATTGTACTACATCATCCAGACAAGTTGATCTGAGCTTCTTATTCAAAAGATCCAACTGTTCCTTTGGAATGCCCAGGCCATCATCCGATATGATGATGATTAAGCGGTCAACGGTCGTCTGTATTTTAATTCGTAGATTGCCCTTCCCTATCTTTTTCTCTATTCCATGATAGATAGAGTTCTCCACGATTGGCTGAAGTGTTAATTTGGGAAGACAAAGCATTAATACTTCTTTTTCCTCCTCCTCCTGATATTCAACACTTACATTTAACCGGTCACCAAAACGATATTGTTGAATCCGATAGTAATTCTGTATATTTGACAGTTCATCTTCCAATGTGACCAAATGATCCACATTCGATATTGTATATCGAAAGAAAGTTGCAAGAGCTTCTGTCATATCTGCAACTCCGTCCATACCGGCGCAAAGAGCTTCACTCCGAATTCCTTCCAATGTATTATATAGAAAATGCGGATTAATCTGATTCTGTAGTGCCAGATATTCTGCCTGCTTTTTCGAAAGATTAAATAACTCTTTCGTATCAAGCATAGTTCGGAATCGATTAATGGCATCATCCATCTGCTCACTTAATGGGTATCGCAAATCAAAAACCCCTTGCAAAATTGACCCTTCCGAAAAAAGAGAAAGCATTTTACTGGTTTCTTTGAAGGGCTTATATACCCAGGTATATCCAAAATAAAAAATAACGATATACGCAACAAAGCCAAACCCAACGATAAATCCATATTTCTTTTCATGGAAGGATACAGTCAAAAATAATAACATGATAATGATTGTCAGAAATGTCATTAAAACTAATAACACTCCACAACGAAATGAAAGATACCTGATATTCCGCTTCATTCTCTCTCCTATTGCATTTTTCTAGGAATATAACTTCCTATACTCATTGGGTTTTAAATTTGTATGTTTTGCAAAAATCTTGGTAAAGTGTTTGATGTCGCTATAACCAACCTGTTCGCAAATTACCATAATATTGTAGTTTGTCTCTTTCAATAATTCTTTTGCCTTATTTATCCTGACTTCAGAGAGATATTCAAGGAATGTATATCCGGTTTCTTTTTTGAATAATGTACTGAAATAGGTAGAATTAAATCCTACCTCGGAGCTTACTTCCTCCAACGTTATTTGCTTCATGTATTGGTTCTGAATAAGTTGCTTCGCTTCACGAATGGGTTTTGTATCGATCTGTCTCTTATCTTCAATCACCTTCTCTAAACAGGAAGTTATCTTGTCAGTAAGATATTGATATAGTTTATGTATGGAACCACAATCATTCGCATTCAGGTTAAATTCTTCAATGAAGGTATCCCCTCCTTCAATAGGGAACTTATTATTACGCATAGCAAACAGAAAAAGGTTGCAGACCTCTTTTGCCATCTGAAGGACTTCATGTCCAGTGGTTTCCGTCCTATTCTTAAGACCATCCCTCAAAAATCGGATTGCCACAATCGCAGCATTCGTATCCAACCGCTCCAATGCTACATTCATTTCATGATTAAAATCATAAAACAACCTGCTTTCAGCAAGTGTATTGGTTTCACCCGCTTCGCCTTCAATGACTTTGTTTGTACCAAGAATCAGACGTTGTTCATATGCCCAAATTGCAGCTTTAAAGGAATTATTTATCATCCGGAAATCACTTTCCACTGTTCCGATGCCTATGGTTACTTCTAAGTCGGAGAAAATATCTCTTTGCAGGAGAAGCTCATCTAGTAGAGCTTTGCATTGACGGCGGACATTCTTTCTGTTATCCGAACTGTAATTTAATATTCCGTAGCATACATTGAAATCGAAATAGAACTCCATATCTGTGCAATATTCTTTAAAGTTATTCCGGATGATTTTCATCAGCTTCTCTTCCAGAAAAGCAACGTTACTCGAATAGGAACGCTCGATTCCGTCTGACTTAACCGCTACAATCTGAAATAAACCATCCTGAAATTTGTATCCATATTCCTCATTGATTACATCAATCGTTATTTCCTTCGTCCTCTTGGTTTTATGGAAAAGGATCTGTTCAAATAATCCGGTTCTTAATTTACTAATATTATTAATCATACTTAACTTCATCTGTTCTTCTTTCGTTAACAGATCAACACGTTCTAAATACGCACTTCTCATCTTTGTTAAGGTTGATACCAGTTCATCCTTCTTGATCGGCTTAAGCAGATAATCAATAACACCATATTTAATTGCTTTCTGAGCATATTCAAACTCTTGATATCCGCTTATGATAATAAACTGTATCTCGGAATTATATTCTTTTGCTCTCGATATAAATTCCAAACCATCATATCCCGGCATCCTGATATCAGTAATCGCAATGTCAGGATTATGTATTTGTATTAATTCTAAGGCCTCCACTCCATTATGTGCAATTGCTACTACTTGCATTTCAAGGGAATCCCAATCAATTAATTTATAAATCAACTGGCATATCTTATCTTCATCATCTGCTATTACTATTTTTAGCATTTACGACTCCTATCCAAGACACGTTTTCTAATTAAATGCATCCCCTAATGCCTTGATTATCATTAAACTATAAGGAACAAAATCAATCTCCCTATCATTGATCCTAAACCTAAATAACATTTCTTTCCTTCTCAAAATAATATATCAAATTTAATATGTTTGGGCAAGGCTTTGCCAACGATCAACAATATTATACTCTCAATAAACAAACATATATTTATAATAATTTAGCTATCATTTTGAATTTAACAGCATGGAAGGACCTTATTATTCTATGGCTGGGATGAATGATCGGCAAAATTAATATCTTAACTTATATTATATCATCCTAAGCCTTCGTTTTCAGGTGCATATCTTCTGTATTTAGGGGGTATTCTTCTGATAATCTATATTTTCTTTTGTGGTTTCATATTTGGCCACCTGAATCACAGGACAGAACGATAGAAAGCACGCCTTGCGAACTTTCTATTGTCATGAATAAAGGAGCTTCTGTATATAGCTTATCTCGCTATCATGCAAAAGCTCCACATTTATCAGGAATGACCCTCGTTCTTTTATTTCAATCCGAAGGTTACAAGCTCTTCTATCGATTTGCGCTTCTTCTCCGCTACGGGAGTGGAGCTCGCATACCCTAGGGTAAGCAGTGCAATGACCTCCATATTCTCCGGCAATTCTAATATCTCGTGACTCCGCTGTGCATCAAAGGCACAGATCCAACAGCATCCAATTCCAAGCTCCGTCGCAGCCAGTGTCATATGATCAATCGCAATTGCCGCATCGATATCACAATGATCCTTGCCGTCCTTTCGATTCCAGCTCTTGGAGTGGTCACCGCAGATTGCCAATATTACCGGAGCCTCACGGAACCATTCCCGTCCGTAGACCTCATATAGTCTCTGTTTATCCTCCTTTTTCTCCAGTACATAGAGGTGTATCGGTTGGAAATTCACAGCCGAAGGAGCAATTCTTCCTGCCTCCAATATCTGTAGCAGCTTGTCCCTCTCAATCTCTTGATCAAGGTATCCACGTACTGAATATCTTTCCCTTGCCAACTCTAAAAACGACATAAATAGCCTCTCCTTTCAAAATTGTGTCAATTATACTACAATTGTATGTATATTAAAAGCATTTATCTGGCTATTGTTTCAACCTTTTAAGATACAGCGCAAAAATTCCCTCTTCATCCTATGGAAAGAGGGAATTTTACTTGCCTATTTCTTCTTTGTTGTGCCAGTAGCAGGTGCTGCGCCGCCCTTTTTCTTCGGGGCTTTTTTCGGATTCTTATCTCCCATTGAACCCACCTCCTTTTGTTTGATTTTAGTCAAGTATTAAATCCATTGTATCCTCAATTCCGACTAAAGTCAAACAAATTTTCCTCACATAATTCGTCATAAAAACAGGACAAGTTCTGTACTTTAGGGTCCATGGACTACATCTTATATCGATTTTCATCTTATTCAATTTATCCTGGTTATAGCTTAATATAATATAACAGGATATCCGAATAGCTCCCGTCTCCCAGTAAGAAACCTTTGGGAATGACCCCTAATTTGGTAAAGCCGATTTTCTCATAGATATGGATGGCAGTGTGATTGATGCTCACTACCGCATTAAACTGCATTAATGCAAAACCGAATTCTTTTGCCTTAACCAGACTATGACGAACCAATGCCTCTCCGATCTTCTGTCCCCGATACCCGTTACTTACTGCATAGGAGGCATTCGCAATATGACCGCAGCGACCGATATTATTCGGATGCAGTATATAGAGGCCAACCACTTTATTCTCGAATATCGCTACAGCCGTAAAAGTCTGTGTCGAGAAGAAGCTCTCTGCTTCCTCCATAGTGAGATTTTCGGTCTGGGGAAAGGCATTCGCCTCCTCCACCACCTGATTCCAGATCTCCATCATGAAGGGCAGATCCTCCTGTTTATAACCACGAACTATTCGTTCCATAATTACTGTCTCCATTCCATGATTTCTTTGTACCGAAATTAGTTTTATTGTATCTCTCTTTCCGTCCGGACAAGTTCTCCCTCTGTATTCTCCTCAATAAAGTTAAGTACATGATCAAGAATACTATCTGCCTGAGAACGGTCTCCGGCAACACAGGCAAATCCCAGTACAGCGATTTGATGTATGTCCTGTTCTTCTACCTCAGCGATGGATACGTTAAATTTATTTTTCACCTTAGCACAGAGGCTCTTGACTACCATCCTCTTCTCCTTCAGGGAATGTACCCAGGGCAAATGGAGCGTAAGTTTCTCTGTTCCTATCGTCATCATAACCTCGCTACCTTTCTGTCCGTTATCTTAAATGTCAATATTCTTAGTTATTGATTGCTGCCTCCTCATAGGAAAGCTCCTTAAGGTCATGGAATTTCATAAATCGCTGAAAGCATCGGTTCAATTCTCCGTATAGTTTTTTCGTGGGGCGGATACCCTTTTCAAGCCAGATGTTCTTCACCACCAGCGCTTTCTTCTTACTTAATGCAACCACCTCGACTCTGGCTGTTAACCGGTCGCCGGTAAGTACCGGAAGAACGTAATAGCCATATTTTCTTTCTGCCTCCGGTGTATAGATTTCCCATTTATAATCGAAATCAAACAGCTCTTTGATCAGCTTACGATCCCATAACATACAGTCTAACGGTGCCAGCAGTTCGGTACGTTCCTTATACTTCGGAGCACATAATACTTCATCTATCAGCCACCGATCTTCTTTAACGCAATATAGAGGGTCTTTGCAGCCTTCCACAAGGACCTCTAGCAGCTTACCTTCCTCTAATAACTCCTGAAAGGCTTCCTTCCTCTCCTGTGCTTTCAAGGTCCAGATATTCAGCCAGGCATCTGAGGGTTTGTTCCAAAGAAGTCCTACTGCAGAGATTCTTCTCAGCATACGCCATTTTAGATGATCCAATTCTCTTGGGTAAGGTTCTCTTGCATTCAATAGTTCTGAGGGTATATAATCCTCGGCTAACGCATAGAACTTATTCGTCCCTTTCTTATGATGGATCACCAGATCTCCTCGAAAATACAAGCTTTCGAGCGCTACCCTGGCAAGCTTTGAGCTGTTCCAGTACCAGTCTACTTTCTCCTGATAATCGATCTCCTTCGAGCTGACACTTCCGAGTTCCCGAATCCGTTCTTTGATCTCCTGAGCAATTCGGTCTACTTCCTCCCGTCCTCTTCCCCAATCCCGGTATCCCTGCCGGATCCGTTCCAGGTAAGGCCAGTCCTCCACGTTCATGATAGCAAGATTTTTATCAAAGAAGTCGATCAGTCTGCGCTCCTCATATAATAGATCATAGAGCATTTGCTTCTTGAAGCCGTTGATTCTGGATTGCAATACCAGCTCAGCATTCTTCCCACATATATCAATCGGATCATACTGGATGCATCCAACTTGACGGATATATTCCAGTATACCTTCCTTACCGGTAAAACGGTATTCGCCAATGAGTCCGTGCTTGCGTAACAAAAATTGTCTCGCCTGCTGTTTGGTTAGTGTGATTGGCATCCTTTTCTCCCCCTCTTAATATGTTATCCGCTCCAGATATAAGCCACCGGCATCCGCAAGATCACCGGTACGGTTTCTTTCCTTTGCCTCCAGTATTCCGGGCAGCTCTTCCTTTTTGATCTCTCCGAGTCCCACTGCCACCAGCGTTCCAACCATCCAGCGAACCATATTATAGAGAAAGCCATCCCCACGAATCCGAATTTCGATCAGACCTTCCTGTTCCTGAACTTCAATCGCATAAATAGTTCGTTCCATTGATTTTTTCTTGGATTTTGCATTCGAAAAAGCAGTAAAATCATGTGTTCCCAGTAGAAAGCCTCCTGCTTGCCTCATATCTTCAAGATTTAGCTTACGATTCACATGCATACTGTATTTTCGCAAAAAGGGGTTACTATATTCCTTATTCCAGATCTTATACAGATAGGTCTTATCCTTGGCATGGTATCTGGCATGAAACTGCTCTGATACCTCCTCTACTTCAGTAACACAGAT
The DNA here is from genome assembly GCA_017861355.1 of Bacillota bacterium. Taxonomy (GTDB): domain Bacteria; phylum Bacillota; class Clostridia; order Lachnospirales; family Lachnospiraceae; genus Mobilitalea. The sequence continues at coordinate 7,808 of JAGFXQ010000011.1, read as the reverse complement.
GTCCTTCGGCAGATAATGATTCAGATAGCGAAGAACATCCGGACAGTTCAGCGGGGTCTCAGATTTAAAATTCGCAATCTGGGCGAGTGCATGCACTCCGGCATCTGTTCTGCTGCAGCCTATGATTTCCGTCGGCTTCGCAACCAGCTGAGTAATCACCTGCTCCAGCTTGTCCTGTATTGTCGCCTCTCCCTGTCCCAGCCTCTGCCAGCCCTTATATCTGCTGCCATCGTATTGAAGGGTTAATCTATAGTTGTACATAGTTACTCCTTACTTTAGGAATGTCTGATAATCTTCCCAGTTTTCACTAAGAAGCTGCGGTGTATCCAAGCCGTAAGGGCAATGCTGCTTGCAATGATCACAGTGAATGCAATCCTCGACCAGCTTCATCTTTGCCTTCCAGGAGTCGTTCAGATATACCGATACCGGAGCCCTCCGAATCATCAGCGACATTCTAGCGCTCGTCGGAATATCAATTCCTGCAGGGCAGGGCAAACAATAGCCGCAGCCCCGGCAGAAATCCTTCGCAAGCTCATTTCGGTCATGATCGATTACTTTCGTAAGTTCCTCGTCAAGTACCGGAGGTTGCTCAATATAACTAATAAATTCATCCAGCTCTGTCTCCTTCTGTACCCCCCAGATCGGAAGTACATGATCGAATTGATCCAGATAAGCATAGGCCGCAGCTGAATTGGTGATCAATCCCCCGGATAATGCCTTCATAGCAATGAAGCCTATATTCTTCTCCTTACAAAACCGAACCAGACCAAGCTCCTTCTCCGTTGCCAGATAACTGAAGGGAAATTGGATTGTCTCATAAAGCCCGGACTCCGCCGCTTCTATCGCAACCGGTAATCGGTGATTCGTAATACCGATGTGTCGTATCATTCCCTTTGCCTTAGCCTCCAGCATCGCTTCATATAATCCGGTTCCGTCTCCCGGCTTCGGACAAAAGCTTGGGTTATGAAACTGATAGATATCCAGATAATCCGTCTTCAGATTCGTAAGTGTAGTCTCAAGTTGCTGCCAGAATTCCTCCACCTTCATCGTCATGGTCTTCGAGGCAAGGAAGATCTTGTCTCTGACCTCACTTAGAGCATAACCCAGTTTCTCCTCGCTGTCGGTATAGAATCTGGCAGTATCATAGAAATTAATTCCGCTTGCATATGCTTTCTTCAATATCGCTGCTGCTTCCTCTTTACTAATTCTTTGAATGGGTAAGGCTCCGAAGCCATTCTTGTTCACTGTAATTTGTGTGGATCCTAATGTAATCTGGTTCATAACAATCTCCAATCTGCCGACCGGCAGCCTTCATCATTCGTTCAGCTTATCCCAATCGACCTCTAATGGTTTAATTGTAACATTATTCATGTCGGATTTAAAGGTTTTTATCCATTCGGGCTGGGCAGGCAGTTCCTTCGCCGGATCACCAATCTCCGGGAAATCAGCATAATCCTGATGGACCACTGTAATTCCATTCAGCTTCCACCACTGCTCATCGGTGAGCCTCTGGGTGCTTGTGAACTCATAATGAGAATATACGCTGCCCCGGCTCAGATAGAGCTTTCCATTGATCGATACCACTACATAGATTTGGTCGTAATACCCGGTCCCCAGTGTCAGATAGGCTCCACTTGCCGAACTGATATCCGATACCAGCATATCACTAACCTCTATACTTGGGTAATCCTCATCTACAATTCCATCGAGAAAATTCTTCGCTATATTCTCCATACTTCCGCCATATCGTAACAGGCGGTCATTCTGATCCTTGGTGAGCGGTTCATTATTCAGCTCCTTCTTCGAACACTCAATCAGAAGCTGCAGCAATTCCTTATATTCCGTTGCTCCGTTCGTTAGGCTCTCATTTAGCATTCCCCGCTCTTTTAATACGGATAAGGTATAATCCGTAAGATAATACAGCTTAGTATATAATTCAACCTCCGGTTCAACATAGTGATAGTCAGCGAACTCCACCGGTCCACCCATCTCCGCCATGGCTTGTTTTCCATATAGTACAGTATCGTGCTTTAATTCCGTATAACTTCCAAGTGCTGTGCTTAGTGCCTTGTTTCTCCATGCCTGGGTAGTCATGAAGCTCGGCATTCCCGAGTTTGAATCATACTCCGTCAAGGCACTTTGCAGTGTCCAAAGCCATCCGGTATAGAGGTTGGTGGACCAATACTCCGAAGTAAAGCCGGCCACCTTATCCTTCCACTGTTTGTAATTGGTGGCGTATTCGGGCCACTGCTCCTGAGGCATGTATACCTCGAATTGAAGCTGCTCTGCCAGGTTACTGCCAAGCACACCCATCACATCCAGGCCGCTTGGTATCGGGCGTACGATGGGTTCAATCAAATCCTGTAATATATCGCTGTCCAGAATATATCTTTGACCTATAAACCGAAACTGCTTCTCTGTCTGCAGTGTGGAACCGAGGATCTTACCTTGAATCTGCGGTTCCGGCAAAGCCCGTACTGCAGCCTCGAGCACATCATAATATTCCTTATCGTTGAACCGGTTCGGATCCTCATTCTCTCCGAATACCTCTTTCCGAAGCTTATTCATTGTAAAAACATCAATATCATCGGATAATCCGACATAGCTGGCCGTCGGAAGATATATATTTGACCAGAGTTCTGCATCACAGATCTGTTCTGATTTTGCGAAGGTAGTATAGGTAATCAGTAAAGCCTGCAACACCTGATTATACTGATAAACCTCCTTATCATAGAACGAAAAAGGCAGTGTTCCAAACCACATCATCGTTCGGAAGAACCTGCCAAGCTCCTCACTTCTTGTATAGTGTCCTCGTATGGTATATTGGCTGTAATCTATATCCTTCTGTAACAGAGGAGATTGTGCGATACCTGCTGCCTTATCACACAACTCATATTCGCGTTTTGCTATATCAAGAAGTGAAGCATCAGTTACTATGGGTAGCTCTGTGTTCTGCAGCATCAGCATCCTAGCCACCAGAAAATAGATTACATTATTCTTCTGCAACTCCTTCAGCTCGGTATCTTCCAGTGTGTTATAAAGCAAGATTGACTTATCCAGCATTTGCTTTGTCATCAAATCAAGGTCTTCGTAGAGATACTCTGACTCGACATTAATTAAGGATTTATCATAAAACTGGTGATAGAGATGAAGAACAGAATCCGAGGTAATAAAATTCGGTATTCCCTGATATTCATTAGAATCATAGGTATAATACATCTTCGTCGACTGCGAGGGAAGCACAACAAAACCATTTGTCTCCAGTTTCTTGATCTGATCCGCACTAAAGCCCGAAAATTGATCCATATTCTCTATATTAGAGAGCTTTTTGGCTATCTTATAAACAGGTGCGTTGGCCTTCATCACGGGCTTCTGGTAAGCTGCCTTCTGTGGCTTGACACTTTCAACTGAGGTCCAGTCCGGATCCAAATAGAGGAACCCGGCCTTCTCTCCTTGCACCTCGGCCGGAGTGGGCATAGCCGTCGGTGTAGCCTCCAAAGTCCCATTGTCCGGTACGCCGGTTATTGCATCCATCTGATCTTTCGGCTTATTACTCTGACATCCGGATAACACAAGACATAAGCATAGTATAAGTACATATATTCTTTTCATAATCCGCCTCCATTCCTCTTTACGATTGAAGAAGTACCTCTTCAATCCTTCACCTCTGTTACGAATCCATTTTCCAACATAAACAGTTTCTTGTATTCCTTCTCCTTCCGATAGGTCATCGAAAGACGGTTCTCCTTAACAATCTTCACTTGTATAATATCCTCATAGTCTTCACTCTGCGCCAGCAAAAGAAAGCCAAAATCAAACCAATGGTACACAAAAAGCCGGTCCATCCCCTCTTTTGTGTTGGAGATAAACAGAATCTCCTCACCACCCGCATCGACCAGATCTCCGGTAATAAAATCTTCCCAACTCCCAGCAATATCGGAACCGGTCCATTTTTTCACCAGCTTTCCCTCCACATAGTCGAAGATAAAAAGTCGGTTTCTCTCTTCTTTATCATAGAAAGTGGTCTTTCTGACCGCAGCGACCAAATCCTTCGTTCCATCCCCATCCACATCGGACAGTGCTAATTTCCAGGGCTTCAGGCCGCTGAAGTCATTCTCATAGCTTCTCTCCCAGCTACCATCCTTCTCCTGACTAAACACCAGAAACCGGTCTCCATAAACCTTATCTCCCGTTGTACTGACAAAAACATACGCAGTATCTTCCGAGATAACGGAAGCAATCCATATCTCATTCTCCTGTAATGCATTCCGCAACTCATCTTCCGTGGTCCTGATCCGGCTACAGCTGCAAAGTAAAGTAAGTACCATCAGACTAATGCCTATCCAATAGAGCCTTAAATTCCTTATACTCCTTATTCTTCTTTTTCCGTTCCCATCATTAGACTTCATACCGGTCCCTTTTCCGTACCATCTATATCATTATCAACAGGTATTTCCTACTCTATACATATCATCCATTTTAGCCATATTTTACCACCAAGCAGGTGCAATAACAATACTGCAAAAGGTCCTTAAGGAATCTTTAAGATTATGGTAGCAAGAGCTCCCTGCACGGAACGCTTTTATGTAAAGGACGCAATTTACGATATAGAAAAAGCGTAGTGAACATACCTCAAACCTACTTGAAGGTATACTCACTACGCTTTAATTATGTCATTATAAATTAATTATCTTCTGCCTCTATTACCCTGTCCACCACGGTTGTCTCTGCCACCGAAGCCATTATTCTTCTCAGCTTTTTTTGCTCTTCTACAATCAGGGCATCTAACCGGCTCATTATCGAAACCTTTCTCCCTATAAAAAGCCTGCTCACTCTCAGTAAATACAAATTCTGCTTTACAATCTTTACATACGATTACCTTGTCTGCCATACTACGTTCCTCCTTGATAAAAGATATAATTCACTACTTAACAATAGTTCTGTTCCAATAGATTAACGCAGCCGGCCTAAGGAAATCGATCATGATTAATTTATGGGAATAACTTGATTATATCATGCCCTTAATTAATTGCAAGCCATATAGCCTTAATAAAAAGACATTCTGGTAAATATTTTCTCTCATCGATCCTTCTATGACCTAAAATAAAGCCTTCTTTAATATTTCTCGACAAAATCCACCTGATTCATTAAAGGATTACCCTCCATATAACTGATCAGATTCCGGTAGAAAATATTCATCCTTCTCGTCTCGTTCGTCGGAGAACCTCCTGAGGTGTGAGGGGTCAGAATCACATTCTCAAGCTCCCATAGAGGACTATCCTGCGGTAGTGGCTCCGGCTCGGTTACATCCAGTCCTGCTCCGGCGATCCACCCTTCCGATAATGCCCTGATCAAAGCTTCCTGATCCACTAGAACTCCTCGCCCGATATTGACAAGAAAGGCTTCCGGCTTCATTAATCGAAGCTTCTCCTCGTTGATGATGTTCCTTGTCTTATCTGTATTCGGCAGAGCCAGAACCAGATAATCCGACTGTTTCAATACCTCATCCAACTCCTCCATAGAATATAACTGATCAACAAAGTCCGGCTTTTGTGATAGGGTGCGCTTTACAGCGAGAACGGTAGCTCCCCACGCTTTTGCTCTCTGCGCTATCTCTGTCCCGATATCTCCAAGTCCGAGAATTCCGATCGTAGAACCGAAAAAGTCTTTAACCTCCCATTTTCTATGCCAATCCTTTGTGGTTTTGCGATATGCATATTCCTGCAAATTACGGTTATGAGCCAATATCATCGCAAATACATGCTCTGCAATCGGCATACCAAATACACCGCTGGAGGTTGTTACACGTATATCTTTATTACAAAAAGCTTCTGTATCGGTAAATCCATCTGCGCCTGCACTTGGTAGATGGAGCCACTTCAGGTTTTTCGCCAAACTGAGCTGTTCCTCCTCTAACCATCCGAAGATGATCTCGGCTTTACTTATCATATCGGTGGTTACTTCCTTCCCATTTGTGACAGTAAGTACTATCTGCGGTACTGCTTCCTTGATCTTCTTCTGATTTTCTTCGGATAAAGTAAAAATGATATTGGTAATTACCAATATCTCTATTTTATCTTTCATTTGTTGCCCCTCCTTGTGTCACGATAACGTTTTAGCTTCTGTTGGCATAATTTTAACACTTTTTCTCTTCAAAGTGCAAGTATTTACAAGACATAAATCGACAATTAAATACTTGCATTATAAAATTTGTGCTATAATAGATTATAGAGTAGTGAGTAAATTGCGAATGAAGCATTCGCACGACAAGCTTGCTTGAATATATGTGATCGGCGCTGACGATCATGAATATGTTCTTAACACATCTATCCTACGGGGGTGATAAAATGCGCACGGACAATCGACTGACACAGGCATATAAAAATGCAAAGGTCGAATATTTTGATGAAAATTCTAAATTCATCTTCTTTAGTGATGTTCACCGTGGCGACGACAGCGTATCGGACGAATTTAGACGCAATCAGAACATCTTTCTGCATGCTCTGAATTATTACTATAATCAAGGTTATGTCTATGTTGAGGTTGGCGATGGCGATGAGCTCTGGGAATACCCGGCCTTTAAGCATATCCGGCTTGCCCATACGGATATTTTTATTATTCTTAAGAAATTCTTCGACGACCAGCGGCTCATAATGCTTTATGGCAATCATAATATCTATCTTAAATCGAAACAATATGTGGGTGAGAATTATTTTACATATTATGATGAATATCATCAGGAACGAGTGGAGTTGTTCAAAGGTCTGGAGCCTCAGGAAGCACTTGTCTTAAAGCACAAGACTACCGGTCAGGAGATTCTTACGGTACATGGTCATCAGGGAGACTTTATGAATGACCAGCTTTGGTTTGTATCCATGTTTTTGCTTCGATACTTCTGGCGGTTCATGCATGTTGTTGGTTTTGAGAACCCTTCCAGCCCGGCCCGTAACCTGTACAAACGGCACAAGGTGGAGCTAGCCTATAACAAATGGATTCAAAGCCATAAAATGATGTTGATCTGTGGACACACTCACCGTCCTAAATACCCAAAGCCGAATGAACTTCCTTATTTTAATACCGGTTGCTGCATTCATACCCGAGGCATTACCGGCATCGAGATTCTTCATGGTAAAATTATCCTGGTGGATTGGAGAATCATCGCCGATGACAATGGTATCGTAAGAATTGAACGTGTTGTGGTACGCGGACCCGAACCGATCGAGCACTTCAACAGCACAAATAACCCATATTCTGAACAAAATAAAAATTCACAAGAAGAGGATGATTAACCATCTCTTTCTATCGGATGTTATATTGATACAAGTAATAAATTTTCACCTCCGAGGGTAAGCTATTCTTGGAGGTGATTAATTTTGAAGGTAAGAGACATCATGACCAAAGAAATTGCAAGCCTAAGATCTGACGATACAATCGAACACGCAGCTCAGCTGATGAAGCAGTATAATTGCGGTTCCCTTCCGGTATGCACCCAGGACAAGCTGATTGGTATAGTTACTGACCGAGATATTGCTGTTCGTTCCGTAGCCACCGGCGAGGATGTAACCAGCCGAAGAGTTGGAGACATCATGACAAATGATGTGGTTTTTGCCAATCCGGAGACCGATGTAAATGACGCCGCCAGAATTATGAGTGACCGCCAGATTCGCCGTCTACCCGTTGTCGAAAACAATAGCCTGATCGGTATTGTCGCCCTCGGTGATATCTCACTGGAACCAAAATGCCAGGATAGCGCAGAGGATGCTCTTAAAAACATCTCCAAACCAGGTGCAAGTATAAGATAGCACCCG
>JAGFXQ010000356.1 GCA_017861355.1 Bacillota bacterium | reverse complement strand
GATTTGATTATTGATGGCAAATATTCTGATTTGAACGAGCTGAATCGTTATTTGGAAAAAATCAAAGATAGAACAATTCTGATTAATGATTTGGCGGATAATCTGTTCACACATTTTCTTAAGAAAAATATTAATTATAAATATAATTATGAGATTGTGATCGGAAATGATTTTATAAAATATATTCTTGATAGTATGCAAGAAGGATTACAGGATAAAGGTTTTCAGGTCGTGATAAATTATGATTTTCAGGAAGAATTTTTTCTTAAGGTTGATGTAATGCAGATTCATCGGGTATTTAATAACCTGGAAGGAAATCTGATAAAATATGCGATCAAAAGCTCCCCGATACTGTATTCAGCAATTCTGAAAGACAATACATTAATAATAGAGGGAGAGAATTACGTTCTGAATAATATTCATATTGACAGTCATGGTGTTGGCATCATTAATTGCCAAGAGATTATCAAGCAACATTCCGGAGACATGGCAACATATATAGAAGAGGATACTTATCATGTAACTCTGAGCATTCCTGCTTATCTTATCAACTTGGTTAATTCTTAATTCAAATGGGAAGCTTATGGACTGACACAACAATCAATCACTTCTCTGGCAATAAACAATAGAAAACACGCTTCGCGAACTTTCTACTGTCATGAATCATAGGGAGCTGCATGCCATAGTTGATATGGCGGCAGCTCCCTATGATTTATTGAATATATCTCAAATTATATATCTTACAATACAAGCGAGGGTGCAGCATACATACGTGCTTTTAACTCATTGTCAAGCATATATAAGCCCTTAGGATCACTTGCAAATAAATCAAATTTCTTAATATTCTCATCGGAATTCTTCTCTTCCTCACCCTGCTCCTTAATAAACCAGTCTAAGAATTGCATGGTACGGAAATCTTTTTTGCTATAAGCCACATCGTAGATATTATGGATTGAAGCAGTAACGAATTGTTCGTGCTCGTAAGCAAGAACCAATGGCTCACGGAAATTAGCATAAGCCTTATCCGGAGCAGCGATTGCATCCAGCTTTACCACCTCGCCATTATTTAATAAATACTGGCGGAATAATAATGCATGATCTCTTTCTTCTTGCATCTGCACAAAAAACCAATGTTCAAAGCCATTTAAACTATTATCTGCGTAATAATTAGCCATATCCATATAAAGATAGGCAGAATAGAATTCTTTATTGATCTGTTCGTTAAGTAATTTAACAACTTCCTGATTCAACATATAGTCGCTTCCTTTCTAGTGGTGTATGTATCTAAGCCTCAATCATAATAACAGATACAGGGCAGCTTTCTTCCGCTTCTTTTGCAGCGGCTTCAACTTCAGCGGGAACCGGATTGGTATATGCCTCAGCAAGACCGTCTGCATCCATGCGAAATACTTCGGGGCAGGTATCGGAGCAAAGACCGCAGCCAATACATCCATTACGTTCTACAAATGCTTTCATTATAATACCTCCATTTCTCAAATAATAATTAATGAAAAAGGTTATACCTTTCATTTATTGCTTTAGATAACATAATTATTATAACATACAAAATAATGTTTGTAATGGTTAATTTTTCTTTTTATTGTTGAGATTTATACTCAGTTATGGTATGATACTGATGTATACGTAGCTTATGATTAGATTCATAAGAATATACATATTATTACAAAGACATGTCTAAACTACTTATTGAAATGGAGGTCATAATATGAAAAAATACGAATGCACGGCTTGTGGTTATATTTACGACGAGACATTAGGAGATCCGGATGGTGGTATTGCACCCGGAACAAAGTGGGAAGATGTACCTGAGGATTGGGTATGCCCAGTTTGTGGCGTTGGTAAGGAAGATTTTGAAGAGGTTAAATAAATAATGACATGAAGCTGTCTCACTGCCTCCAAAAAGGAGTCGGCAGAGACAGCTTTTTTATGTTTATATTATAGAAGCAATGACTTATAATCTATAAAATCCATTGACATAGTAGGAATAACAATTTATGATAAACGAAGGAAATCGAAAGACAAATTAGTATGAATGAATATATGGAATGGAGTGATTATTGTGAACCAATTTTCAAGAACGGAGCTTCTCCTCGGTAAGGATGGAATTGATAAACTAAAAAATGCAAGAGTGGCTGTCTTTGGCATCGGCGGAGTTGGTGGCTATACAGTGGAAGCTTTGGCCAGGAGCGGAGTAGGAAGTTTTGACCTTATTGATGATGATAAGGTATGTCTTACCAATATTAATCGTCAGATTATTGCAACGATCAAAACGGTAGGAAAATATAAGGTGGATGTGATGAAGGAACGAATCCTTGAGATTAATCCCAAGGCCCAGGTTACGGTACACCAATGCTTTTATTTGCCGGATACCGCCGAACAGTTTGACTTCTCAAGCTATCATTATGTCGTGGATGCGATTGATACGGTAACTGCGAAGATTGATCTAGTCCTTCGGGCTCAGGAAAAGAATGTACCGATTATAAGCTGTATGGGTGCAGGAAATAAATTAGATCCGACACGTTTTGAAGTGACGGATATCTACAAGACCTCTGTATGCCCGTTGGCTAAGGTAATGCGTCGAGAGCTTAAGCACCGGGGTGTGAAGAAACTGAAAGTGGTCTACTCCAAGGAGCCGGCAAGAAAGCCACTGGAAGATATGTCTCTTAGCTGTAAAAGTAATTGTATCTGCCCACCAGGTTCAGAAGGTAGATGTACAGCAAAGCGTCAGATTCCCGGAAGCCTCTCCTTTGTTCCTTCGGTTGCAGGACTGATTATCGCAGGTGAAGTGATTAAGGATCTTACCGGCGTCAGATAACCGGCTTTCGAATCAGGAGAGGATACGGAGTCAAATCGTTATGAATTAAGAAAAACTGTTTGCGAAAATGATATGAGTGCTGTATTATGTTCTTCATAAGAATCGGATGAAAAAGATTACTGAAGAACTTAATATGGAGGGAAGAGAGCAATGGGAATCATACCGACAAGAGAAGAAGCATGGGAATTACTCACGGAATATAATAAGGAAGAGTTTCATCTGAAACATGCCCGAATCGTAGAAGGAGTTATGAAATATTTCGCTGTTAAGCTTGGATTTGCTGAGGAGGCAGAATTCTGGGGGATTGTAGGATTACTGCATGATTTGGATTTTGGCATGTATCCGCAGGAGCATTGCAAGAAGAGTCAGGAGATCATGAAGGAAAGACAAATTGATGATCGTATTATTCATGCGACTGCCAGTCACGGATATGGTATCTGTGTTGATATAAAACCGGAACATCTCATGGAGAAGGTTCTATTTGCAGTGGACGAATTAACCGGTCTGATCGGTGCGGTAGCAATCATGAGGCCATCACATAGTACGATGGATCTGGAATTGAGTTCCGTGAATAAGAAGTTCAAGACACCGAAGTTTGCTGCAGGTTGTTCTCGAGAAGTAATTGCTCAAGGAGCGCAGATGCTTGGTTGGGAGCTTGAAGAGCTGATGCAAAGCACGATCGATGCGTTAAGAGAAGTAGAGCAAACTACAGGCTTAGTGTGAAAATAGAAAACAATTTTCACACTTCATAGTTGCGCCTGCGTAATCCTAAAGTGTGAAGAACACACTTAGCGCAACTAATGCAAGGGGCATATAATTAGCCGTGGACAAGCGGCGGAACGAGAGATAGTATGATA
>JAGFXQ010000355.1 GCA_017861355.1 Bacillota bacterium | reverse complement strand
TCCTCAATGCCTGCGATCAGACCAATCTTACGATGTCCCATGGAGATCAGATACCTGGTCATATCATAGCTGCCTTTCTCGTCATCGATAACAACCGATGTAAATCCGGGGGCCTTAGAAATCGCATAAACTACAATCGCCGGAATAGTAAAATCCTCCGGGAAGCAATTAATCACACGGCAATGGCCGGCAATATACATGATTCCATCCACTTTGATCGATAGCAGTTCCCGAATGGCCGGTTGAAGAACGGACTGTAATTTGCTCTCGTCATCGTACCAGGTATCCTGCCACTTGTCATAGAGTCGCATATTCAGCAGAATCGCACGATAATTCTTCTCTTCGCAGTATGCCATGATGGCTTCAACGATAGGAGAGGTGCTGAATTCATTCAGATCCTCAACAATAATCCCAATCATTCTGGTCTTTTGCATCCGCATACCCTGTGCAAAATAATTCGGCTGATAACCGCTCTGCTTTACAATCTCCAGTATTCTCAGCCGGGTCTCCTCACTCACCTTGGGCTTGCCGTTTAATATATTCGATATAGTGGAAGTCGAAACGCCGCACATCTGTGCCAGTTCTTTTAAAGTTACCAAGGTATTCAAACCCTTTCTTCGAAGTAGTGATCCAAAATTCTATTCATTATCATTATTACTATAAATCTACTGATTTCGCAACACTAAAAATGATGAATTTCTAATCATCTTTTGCTCAACTTCGATAAATTACATTATGCAATCTCAAAGGAAGCCAAGCTCGCACCACCCTGTCCTATATAAGTAAAATACAATGACTGAATGCCGTCCGGGATTACGATATTGCCTGAATACGCTGTCCACTCGTTGGTAAAATCAACCGGTATACTACCAAGAGATTCACCATTCCAGGAGGTCTTCACTTCGAATGCTCCGCGGCAATATCCGCGAACTCGAATGGTCACTTTTGTGATTCCCTGACAATCTAAATATTTGAATCCGGCACTAGCCGAATCTCTCATATTTGCAATATATCCTACTTCTTCATCACCATCTTTGCCATCCTGCGTAATCTTCGGGAACCGGCTATCCATCCATTCTCCGGGCGCACCGGTGTACAGAGCCTCTTCCTTACAGAACAAATGGCAAGCCAAATAAGCCGGAAACTCGCCATAGCCCTTCAGAGGACCGTTATTCGGACCACTGGTGGTCATCTCAACCTGTGGAATTCTTCCGTCGTTTCGTACCACAATAGGTTCAATACATCCCTGACGGCTAAAATTCGTTCCGTTCGTATGTCTGTGATAGAAGACATACCATTTTCCTTCGATCTCCACAATACTTCCATGGTTGTTGCCCCCATAGTACATCGGCTTTACCGCAGGCTTATAAGAATCAATATGAAGGTCATTATTGCTGATAACAACACCCCGAAACACAAATCCTGTCGTCGGATGTTCACTTACTGCATAGCACAGCTCATGCATAACGATGGAAGAATAGATAAAATAATAGTTATTACCGATCTTTCTCATGGATGGTGCTTCAAAGAATTCATGTCCTTCATAACCGCTATTCGCACTGTACGGTTGGCTCGGTGCAATAAAAACCGGTTCCTCCAGTATCGTTAGCATATCCGATCCGAGGACGGTTGCCATCGGTCCCTTCCTAGACTTGTCACCGATTGCACAGAATCCGGTGTAAAGGTATGTTTTATCTCCCTCCGTCAGAACACCGGGATCAAATTGAGGCTGATCTCCCGCTCTATCTCCCAGACGGGTTCCATCTGAATAATGTACATAACCGTAAAACTCATACTTCCCAGCCGGTGTATCACAGACTGCTACAGACACAACAGAGACTTTGTCAAGAACATAATAAAGATAATACCGGCCATCCGGTCCACAAGTAACGTCAGGTGCATAGAGGCACATCATGCCTGCCGGATTCAACGGGTCGTCCGTTTTACGATAAATCACACCTTCATAACGCCAATCCCCTAGGTCATCGACCGGTGCAGACCAGCACACATAATCGTTCAAGCAATATACATGTCCGTTAAAGCGATCATGCGAACCATATACATATACCCTGCCTGAGAATACATGAGGTTCGCCATCCGGGATATACTCCCAGGATGGAAGATAAGGATTTAACCCTTGTTTATTCATTAATGTCACTCCTTTGCTCATTCTAATATCGAGATGATACTAACATAATGTATCAGGAAACTCAATTCATTGCCTCCATTGATTAATATTTGTATTGTACAACCATATAATACGAAGGGTATTTTATGGAGTTTTCATTTGCTAAATCGATAGATGATCTGGCATAAAAAAACCCTCACGATAGTTACACAAATTGTAATTAATCATGAGGGGTAAAGTCAATGTATTATTCTCTTCTTTTAGTCCGACATAGAATTCTTCAAAATGAGAAGAATTTCTTCCTGGTTTAGGACCTTATATCAAACTTCTAAGACAAAGGAAATCAGGAACATTCTCACGTTTTCTTGATTGAAAATAATTGAATTACTGTAATTAATAAAGCTGTCAGCAGTGTTATGAAGATAATGTTCTGAATCTCACTTAGAGAAATGACAATAGCCGCCAAACTGGATCCGATGGCGCTTCCCAATTGAATTGCTGAACTGTTAATGCTGATCATAAAACTGGATTTATTCTGAGTCGCTTGTGCAATCCCTGTATTGAGTTGCAAGCCTGTGAACCAGGCACTCATGAGCCAAAGTAACGCAAAGAGCACGCTCAGCCACCATACAGGCTGAAATAACAGCATCATCAGAACCGTCGCCGCTTGTAGCACCGCCCCAAGTAATAGCGACTTGGCATATCCCAGATGATCCGATACGTGACCGCCAATCATATTACCGATAAAGCTAGCAACACCCAGAAGCACAAGAATAAGACTCATTTTAGTTTCAACCGAAGGAAAAAGAATCAGTAAATAAGGAGTAAGATAGGTATTAAGCGCACCAAGTCCCACGAACATAGTAAGTGAATAGATAAGAATCAAAAAGATTTTTGAATCCTTAAAATACTTCAATTCCGTCTTCATATTCAGTTTTGTTGCTTCATGATCACTTACTGGCAGATAAAGTTGGAAGTAAATCAGAGACACAAGCATGATGATATCCAAAATCCAGAATATATTGCGCCAATCCAAGACAGAGGATAAGGCACGGGTCAGAGGAACCCCGATAACAAGTGCCAGGGCGCTTCCCATAATAAGAAAAGCCATCGAGCGGCCCTGTCTTTCCTTGGAAGAAAGTGACACAACTGTAGATATCGCCAGTACATTATAGCTATTAGCTGAAACCCCCATGATGAGCCGAATGACAAGCAGGGGCATAAAATTCTGCGCCAAGACTAGTGCTAACGTCATCAAAATCGTAATCAGCAGCATAATCTTCAACATTCGAATACGTTCGATTTTGCGGAACACAATCAAGGTAATGGGAACTCCAAACGCTGCACCATACGCATACATGGTATTCAACAGACCTGCATCGGCTACCGAAATATTTAGCGAAACGGCAACTTTGTCTAAAATACCATTAAACACCATGCCTGACATAGATAGAACAAAGCTCATCGTGGTAAAAATGATTAAGGTTAGGCTGATTGGATTATCAGAGTTCCCCATTGTTAAAGGAACCGCTTCGCTCTTTGGTTTAATTTTGAGGTCCATTGGTAAT
>JAGFXQ010000354.1 GCA_017861355.1 Bacillota bacterium | reverse complement strand
CGCACATATCGATCGTAAGCTTTTCTCTAAGATACGTAGTAATAAGAATTATCAACCAAAGAAAGGCACAGCGATCGCACTCGCCATCTCGTTAGAGTTGTCGTTGGATGAAACTATGGATTTGCTGATGAAATCCGGCTATTCCTTATCCATGAGCAATCGATTTGACTTGATTATCCGCTATTTTATTGATCACAATAGTTATAACATCAATTTGATCAATGAAGCACTATTTCGTTATGATCAGCCGGTACTTGGTGCTTAAGATTTGTCGCTTCACAAGCGACCAAAGACCTTCTGTTTTATATTATTCTTTCACTACCAGAGATGCTTAAGCATTTCACATTAGAATAATACAAAACAGGAGGTCTTTATTATGAGTAAGAATTTAACGGAGTTAGTATTTATTTTGGATAGAAGCGGATCTATGGCAGGGTTGGAGGCAGATACGATCGGTGGTTACAATGCAATGCTTCATAAGCAGAAGAAGGAACAAGGGGAAGCGAATGTCACTACGGTTCTATTCGACGATAAGATCGAGATGATTCACAAGAGAACCTCTTTGCAGGAGATGAATCAGATCACAGAGAAAGAATATTATGTACGTGGTTGTACTGCATTGTTAGATGCCATCGGACAGACCATACATTACATGGGTAATGTTCAAAAGTATGCGAAAGAAGAGCAGAGAGCAGGTAAGGTTCTTTTCGTTATTACTACCGATGGATATGAGAATTCCAGCAAGGAATATACTTATGAAAAGGTAAAGAAGATGATAGAGGATCAGAAAGAACATTTTCACTGGGAATTTCTTTTTCTTGGTGCGAATATCGATGCAATTGAGACTGCAAGGCAGTTTGGCATCGACGAAGCGCATGCCACGAATTATATTGCTGATTCCAAAGGCACGGATCTCAATTATCAAGCAGTGAGTGAAGCAATCTCTTTCTGCAGGTCGGAAGGTAAGATCAATAAACACTGGAAAGATAAATTGGAAAAGGATTATAAGACAAGAAGCTGACGAAGAATAAATCCAACCTGCGAAGATTAAAATACAATTAATGCGATTAAAGAATGGAAATATTATGTATTTCCCAAAGAATATTTGTTATAATGAGAAATGAAATTTTCAAGTCGTACCAAAGTAAGATTAGGAGAACAGAATGATTTATTTGAAATCTTTTACCTTCCCGAGCGCGGACACAGAATATGATTTTATATTGGACATCAAGCGAACCTGTTATGACTCATTTTATCCGTTTAAGGTTCTATCCGGCCATGACCTTGACCGGCTTGATTTTGAACCGGTTACCATATTATATGGGGGCAACGGCTCAGGAAAATCAACAGCCTTAAATGTGATTGCAGAGAAGGCCGGGATCCGCCGTGATTCCATCTATAATAAATCGAATTTTTTTCCTGATTATATTAAGTTATGTACCTTGAGCACAGAAGAGGATATTACGGAAAACAGCAGAATCATTACCAGTGATGATGTATTTGACTATATGCTGAATATCCGCAATCTGAATGAAGGAATTGACCTAAAGCGTGACCGCCTGTTTGATGAATATCTTGAGGCAAAGTACTCTCAGTTTCAGATGAAATCATTTGCTGATTATGAACAGCTAAAGAAAGTAAATAATACCAGGCGAAAAACCCAGTCCCGATTTGTTCGGGGTGAACTGATTGATAATGTTCGGGAATATTCCAATGGTGAAAGTGCATTTCTTTATTTCACGGAGAAGATCGGTGAAAACGGTCTGTATCTGCTGGATGAGCCGGAGAACAGCCTGTCACCGAAGCGGCAAATGGAGTTAATGAACTTTCTGAAAGAGTCAGCGCGATTCTTCGGCTGTCAGTTCATCATATCAACTCATTCACCGTTCCTGCTTTCTCTGCGAGGAGCGAAAATCTATAACCTTGATGTGAATCCGGTTTCGGTAGAGCGTTGGACGGAGCTTGAGAATGTACGTACTTATTATGATTTTTTCAAAAGACATGAGGATGAATTTCAATAAACAATCACTGATGACATAGGCAGGCCGAGTTAAAATGCAGATCGGCACTAACATAATACTATGCTGAGTTTTTACAAATGGGAGACATAGTAGGAAGGGGATAAAATGAGAAACAAATCTTTAAGATTTCTGATTAGCCTTATTTTATTAATCGTGATTACAGCAAGCTCCTGTAGAGGAATAAATAAGGCAGTTATATCCATCGACCGAGGAATCATACTGAAAAATGATAATACAAATGAGAAGCGGAATCAGCTTTTGACGGAGGATATCAAGTTTTTTAAAGAAGAGCTTCCAAAACATCATAAGAATCTCTTTGCTAATATCACCAAAGAAGAATTTGATGAGAGAACGGATCAGCTCATCGATCGGGTCGATCAGCTAAACAATAAGCAGGTATTCGTGGAGCTAAACAAAATCATTTCTTCCGCCCGGGATGCCCATACCTCGATCAGCTACTGGGACGGATTTAGTTATCCGCTGCAGTTTTGGATCTTTGATGGAAAGGTATACATAGTGAATACCGGTAAGAAACTGGAAGAGATGATGTATACTCAGGTTCGTAAAATTGATGGTGTTGCGATAGAAGATATCATGACGCAGCTTACTACCTTAATATCTCATGAGAATGAAAGCTGGGTATTCGCAATGCTACCGGATTATCTTGGTGCTCCGGTATTTCTCCATGGTCTGGGGATTGTTAAGAATGAGACAGAAGCGGTCTTTACCGTGGAGAAAGATGGGAAGGAGATGGACTTTACCGTAACTGCACTTGAGTACGGAGAAAGTACGGATTATGTTAACACGAAGGTGAAAGATGTTCTTCTTGGGAAGTACGATCAAAACTATGACTATGAATATCTGGCTGATCAAAATTCACTGTACTTTGAATACAACGCCTGTGCAGACATGGATAGCAAAAGCTTTGCGGATTTTAATAATGAGATGATGAATATGGTAGAGGAAAAGGATGTTAATAAAATAGTTGTCGACTTGAGGTGTAACTCCGGTGGGAACTCGGAGGTCCTGAATCCATTTACAAAGCGTCTGAAGGACTATGTCAAGAAGAAGCAGGGAGTTAAGGTCTATATCCTGATCGGACGCAGTACCTTTTCTTCCGGTATGTTCGCAATCTACCGAGTCAAGGAGTCGGATCCGGAAGCAATATCTGTTGGCGAACCCACCGGTGGCGCACTGGATTGCTACGGAGAAGTGAAATCGATTAATCTACCGAATTCTCAGATCCCGGTAAGCTATAGTACCAAGTACTTTGAATTTAGTAAGGACTTCAGTTATAAGAACGAAGGAGTCGGAACCTTTCTGCCGGACATAGCTCTTCAGCCGACGATGGAGGATTATAAGAATGGAAAAGATGTGGTTCTGGAGTATGTATTGGCTGACTAATCGACGGTGAACTAATAACACACTACAGGAATGAATAGAGTAAATGCTAAAATTGCAGATAAATAAGGACACCCCACTGAACTGACCCTCTTAAAGATAGATCTTAAATCTAACTTTTAAGGGGTCACCTCACACGGGGTGTCCTTGATTTTTATTTTATATTGATAAGATTACATATTTATCATCATGTGTATGCAATTAGCCAGTTCTTGTCCGCGAAGTCCACAGGAATGAATGCATTGAGCCAAAAATGTTCCTAACATTGTATCACCTCCT
>JAGFXQ010000109.1 GCA_017861355.1 Bacillota bacterium | reverse complement strand
CTTGGAAGATATCGGAGCTGTTCCATGCTCTGTGTTGTGGTTCTAAGTGTCTGGATGGCTGCCGGCGAACTATCTGCTTCTGCCTCACTGAGCAGCTTCCGATCATAGCTGTCCTCCAGTCTTCGAAGCTCCTCAACCACCTTCTCCAGCCTCTCTGTCTCGATCTGGATTCCCTTTTGCTTCAGACGCCCTGCCGAATCTAAAGTCATCTTAAGACGAATCTCCTCAAGTTGTCTTCGTGCCTTAATCTGCTCATATTCCAAACGGCTGGCAGCGCCTTCTTCTCCTTCGCTATTCTCAGGCGGAATACTCTCTGCTTCCGGTTCCTGATTTGACTCTTCCGTCTCTTCTACGGTCTGATCCGCTGAATTGATTGTCAGTTTACCGCTTGTGATATCTGTCTGAATCGATGACAGCTTCTTAATATTCAACTCCAGTTGTTCCCTGGTAGCATAATTGATTGCTTCATTACTGATGGAATTTACATCATTTACGATCTGCTGCAGCGAGGAGGTACTTTGTGCCGCCAGCGTCACATCCTTTGGAGGTGTCCCATTCTTCATACCCTCCATAATACGGTCCAATACCATATTCGTGTCCGTTGTATTCTTAATCTCATCCAGTTGCTTCTTATAGGTAAAGGTTTTTACTGTAAGTGGAAGCTTATTCTCCAGCAGCCATCTTGCTTCTGCTATGTTTTCCGAATTAATCTCATAACCGGCTTCTTCGATTACCGACTTCACTTGCCCTTCCAGATCTGACCATTCTTTCGAAGTTAACTCTGTTCTCTGCTCTTGATGCTTTCCACCGCCACTGTAAATTGCTTTATAAATATTCTCGATGGATGGTTCTGCATCGTTTGCAATGAGATATTTCATTGCTTTATCATCCAGATCCGATACCGTATCACTTAATGACAACGCTTTACTAATCCGGTCCAGGTTCTGCTTTGTGACAGGAAGATTCTCTTCCTTCAGTCTCTTTATTAGATCATCTTCGCTTATCCTGACGGTATTGTTGCCTGTGTTACTCTTCGTTTCTGCCGGATTCGGCTTAAGCTGATCTGTCTTAACACGATTAATCGCTTCATATAGACCATTGATTGACATCGCATCAACGGGGAAGCCTTCCTTCTCAAGGGTTTGATAATCCTTCTCCGTGAATTTTGTGCCGATCTCTTCCAGCTTAGTTAATCCTTCTTTGGTCATCTTTTCTTTCTCGGATTTCCTTGCCTTCTGTTCCTTCTGCGAGAGAACACTCTCCCAATCGGTATCCTTCACCTTGATCCCTTTAATGATCTTGTTCAGCTCTTTTGTATTTCCTTCCATCAGTCTAAGCTCTATCTCTGTACCGGTTGCTTTGACTACCTCAAATGTCTTCTCATCTCCGGGTACAGCATTTTTAAAGACCTCCTTAGAAGTAAGGATTTTCTGACCACTAAAATCAAGGGTCACCTGTTCGCCAACCGAGACGATGGTACCCGTCACCAATTGACCCGGTGATAGATTCGCCAGGCCTTTTTTATTTTTATCATTATCAATAGCAAGTTGGGTACTACCCACACTACCGGCAGACTTTTCTTTGCCTACTTTCATCGAAACATTGTAATCCATAATTACCTCCATAATGCATAAGGAGCATTATTTATCTTCACGAGTTGTATTTCGGAAGAAGTAACCGAAAACTTAACCGGACCTTTGCCTTAGACCCCCGAAAGGGAAATATTTCATATGGCACTTCTTACTTGACTGCTTTTCGAATAAATATGAAACAACAATATAATTTGTGGCGCATCCCATTCGGGATCAACACCATCCTATAGGAGGTCTCTATGTATCCCTTTCTTCGCAAACACATCCCAAGCTTCCTCATCGTCCTCTGTCTTTCCTTGTTGTTCGGTGGCTGCAGCTTCCAGACCAACCAGAAAAAACAGCAAAGTCGATTTGATGAATTCATGAATAATCTGTTTGTAAATGAGGTTCAAGCCGATAGTCTCTCCCTGAATTATTCTCTGGCTAAACCGGAGAACTACGGTATACATCAGGCAAAGGCTACCTTCGGTGAGTATAGTATTGATCACATGAAGGAAGAACATATGGTATCAGAAAATGAATTAAGCCACTTACAGGATTTTGATTACGATCTTTTGACGAAAGAGCAAAAGCTGACTTATGAAATTGTGGAGAAGTATTTGGAAACAGATCTATCCTTAGGAAAATACAATTATTATTACGAATGTCTCGGCCCCACCACCGGAATCCAGGCACAGCTTCCGATTCTTCTTGCCGAATACAGCTTCTATAAGAAGAAAGACATCAATGAATATCTTCGGCTCCTCCCCCTCGTTCACGACTATTTCTCTGAAATAATTCAGTTTGAACGTGAAAAATCTGCGCAGGGTCTCTTCATGAGTGATGCGGTTGCAGATCGGATTATTGCACAGTGCGAGTCCTTTATCACAGATCCGGAGAATAATTTCCTAATCACCTATTTTAATGAAAAAATTTCCGCCTATACAAACCTGTCCAAGACAGAGAAAGCCGAGTACAAAGCGGCTAATCAGGAGATTGTCTTAACTCACGTCATACCGGCATATAAACTGTTGATTGATGCTTTACAGGAGCTAAAGGGTACCGGCACCAACAAAGCAGGCCTATACTATTATCCGGAAGGCCGCGAGTATTATGAATGTCTGACCAAATATAAGACCGGATCGGATAAAAGCATGGAGGAGATGATTAATCTGTTGGAGACAGCGATCGGAGACGGTATCGTGGATATCACCTCCTTAACTCTGTCCGATAAGAAAATCATCGATAAATATTTGGCTTTTAGCTCCTTTCCGATTACGAACCCAGAGGATATTCTTACTGACTTAAAATCTGATATTACAAAAGACTTCCCACAGGCCGAGCCCGTCAGCTGTAATATTAAATATGTTCCCCCATCGCTGGCAAACTACTTAAGCCCTGCTATGTATCTGGTTCCTCCCATCGATAACTACCGCAATAATGATATTTACATCAATGGAAATGATGATAAAACCTTATCCATGATCTATACTACCGTCGCTCATGAGGGTTATCCCGGTCATATGTATCAGTGTGTTTATTTCCGCAGCCAGAATCCTGCCCCGATTCGCAGCATCCTTAATTTTATGGGCTATGATGAGGGCTGGGCAACCTATGTCGAGATGTATTCCTATCGTTATGCTGGCATTGATTCAAATCTTGCTGATTTTCTGCGTGCCAATAATATAGTAATACTTTGTATGTATGCCAGAGCCGATATTGGGATACATTATGAAGGCTGGTCGAAGAAGACAACGATGAAATATGTTATGAATTTTATCGGAGATGCAGGAATCGCCGAACTCATCTATAACACCCTGCTGGAGGAGCCTGCAATTTATCTTCCCTATGCAGTCGGATATCTTGAGATTCAAGAGTTAAGGAATAAAGCTGAGTCCACACTGGGAGACCAATTTGATGCAAAGGAATTTCATCAGTTTATACTGGATACCGGCCCTGCACAATTTGGAATCATTGATGATTATATGGAAGTCTGGATGAATAATCTTTCAGTGAAAAGATGAATATATTACAAAAATGTAAGATTGTAGTATTTTTAACATTGACATTTACAAGCTTCGGTTTTATACTTAATGTGGCGGACAATTGATTGATATACCATACAAGTTCTGTTAATTTCACATTCAATTCGAAATAACAGGGCAATTTTAAAAAATAGGAGGATATATTATGTCAACAAAAGCGTACTTTAAACTTGACGAAATCGGAGCAAACAAGCCCGGCTTTTCTAAAACTCGTTCTATCATAGAAGCAGCATTCTATGGTAATAATGTAGTTAAGGTTAATACCCTGAAAGAGGCATACGAGCTTGCTAAGAATTCACCCGGAACAGTCGTAACAGATATGCCCGTATATCGTGGTGAGGAATTTGGTCTTGAAAAAGATGCAAAAGTATTATTATTCAATGATGGTTTTGTTACAGGTCGTGCAGCATCAGCAAGAAAAATTACTGGTGAACCTGGTGTAGACACTGAGAACCTGAACAGCAAGGTAATGGATGCTATCTATGATACAAGATACTCCACATTATATCATGCAGAGGTATTTATCGGCTTAGATCCTGAGTTCATGGTTAAGGCACATTTGTTGATTCCGGAAGGCGAAGAGAACATCCTTTATTCCTGGATGCTGAACTTCCAGTATATGTCTGATGAATATGTAAGAATGTATAAGGCTTCCAGACCGATTGGCGATGAGTGTGATATTTATATCTTCTCCAATCCTCAGTGGAAACATGCTGAGCATCCCATGGGATTAACTTATTTCAATACAGCAACTAACTGTGCTGCTCTTCTTGGTATGAGATACTTCGGTGAGCACAAAAAGGGTACTCTTACCATCGCTTGGGCAATTGCTAACCGTAACGGCTATGCTTCCTGTCATGGTGGTCAGAAGAGATACAACCTTGCTGGTGGCAAGTCCTATGTAGCTTCCGTATTCGGTCTGTCCGGTTCAGGTAAGTCTACAATTACACATGCTAAGCATGGTGGCAAATACGATGTAACTGTTCTTCATGATGATGCTTTCATTATCAATACAGAGACCGGTTCTTCTATCGCATTAGAGCCTACCTACTTTGATAAGACACAGGATTATCCTACCAACTGTGAGGATAACAAGTATTTATTAACTGCTCAGAACTGTTCTGCAACCTTAGACGAAGATGGCAAGATTGTTCTTGTTACCGAAGATATCCGTAACGGTAACGGTCGTGCGATCAAGTCCAAGTTATGGTCTCCGAACCGTGTAGATAAGATCCCCGAAGCAGTAGACTCCATCTTCTGGATTATGAAGGATCCTACATTGCCTCCGATCATCAAGTTAAAAGGTGCATCCCTTGCTTCCGTAATGGGTGCTACACTTGCAACAAAGAGAACAACCGCTGAGCGTCTTGCTCCCGGAGTTGATCCTAACGCACTTGTTGTTGAGCCTTACGCTAATCCTTTCCGTACTTATCCGTTAGTAAATGACTACGAGAAGTTCAAGAAATTAGTTGGTGAGAAGAAAGTAGATTGCTACGTAATCAATACCGGTGATTTCATGGGCAAGAAGGTTAAGCCCGCTGATACCTTAGGAATTATTGAGGCGATTGTAGAAGGTAAGACTAACTTCAAGCAGTGGGGTCCTTTTGAAGACATCGAGATCTTTGATTGGGAAGGTTTTGTTCCTAACTTAGACGATGCTGAATACAAGGCTCAGTTAAAGGCTAGAATGATTGACAGAATTGAATTCGTTGAATCCAGAGAGACCGACAAGGGTGGCTTTGATAAGCTTCCTGCAGATGCTTTAGAAGCTCTGAAGAAAGTTGTATCTGAATTAGTATAATAATAAAAATATAAGCAATAAAAGGTAATGATTTATTTAAATAAATCATTACAAGTAAACAGCTGTATGCGGTTGATGGAATATCCATTAACCACATGCAGCTGTTTTTGTGTACCCTTATTTATACTTTTGCTCTAACTAACAATGGCAAAGTCTCGTTGGTGTATTTAATTATCTTACTTTACCATTACATTATAGCTGACAGAATGCGGACCATAACTAATGGTCAATTTTGCTTTACCAGCCTTGACGGCTGTGATCTTGCCACCCGCAACAGTAAATATCTTCTTATTTGAGGAACTCATTTTTACATTTTTATCTGCAGTCGCAATTGATGTATCCTCACTCTCATCTACATCATGTAGGAAAATGGAGCTGATCGAAACTGATTTACCCTTGCTAATCGATGCAACTGCTTTGTTATCGTTACTTCTCAGGCTGATTGAATCGACACGCTTTGCTTCTTTCTCAACATCAGTAGCATTAAGGCAACTATTATATATCTTTAACTCATCAATCGACCCTTTAATAAAGGTACTATTATCATATCCAATCATTAGCTTGCCGGATGCATTAGCAATGTTAATAAAATCAGATTTATCCGATTTGTTAAACTGCTTTCCGTTGATGTAAGAAATCATTTGCCCATCCTTGTACGTACAGGTGTAATGAATCCAGTTTGTACTCTTTACCTTGTTATCCACATAATTGAGTTGCGTATCCAAGCCCTGACCGGAAATTGGTGTCCAGCTATCAGGATCATATACTGAAGTCTTCATCTGAAATTCAGTATTCTCTCCCTTGCCCCAGCTGCTGATTGCCAGCATATAGGTCCAATCATTCTCCTCTTCATCGGAAAAGGAAGGATTTTGGCGATAGATCAATGGATAATCTCCTTCTGTATCTACCTTAACCCAGCAAGATATCGTAAACTCTTCTTCAAGGTTAAGATGATCTCCTCCGGGAACTTCAATATAATTCCCTTTGGTCAGGGCGATAGCTTCTCCGTTCTTACCAATGACGTATTTTGTTGTTCCATTAACTGCGATATTCTCGGCATCATTCGAGAAAGTAGAGGAATCATTAAGGTTCTTATCAAAGGCATAATATGCTACTAACTGTTTCGTCGGTTCTACGAATTCCTTATTTGCCTCCAAACCCTCCTGATACAAGCTCTCTACATCATCATAGGAAAGGGTGGTATTATAAAGTCTTAAATCATCCACTGAGCCCCTAAAGAAGTTATCCAGCTTTGCACCAACTCCAATATATAAGCCGTCTTCATTGAAGGTAATTCCATCGGAGTAGCTGCTTTGTGTTAACAAAGTATTGTCATGGTATATCTTTACTTGCTCACCATCGTAAGTCGCTGTCAGCAGAAACCATTCTTCCCCTTCTACATTCTTATAGCCGGTTCTTGAGCTTCCTTCGATTTCAATGTCCGCGTTTTGATCCATAAATACATTGCTAAGATTTACATTTACCTCACAAGTATCAAACCAGATTGAGTACGGATTGGTCCAAAAGCAGTCATTCTTGTCCCATCCGATATCCTTGCCTTTATCCAGTAGATATTGGGTTCCTGTTTTCGCATTTCCCATGTTAACCCAAGCTGAGATCGAGAAATTATCATTGTTCTCTTCTCTGTCATTGCCAAAGTTAAGTATATCATTCGGTTCTACATATAGATAATTGTCTTTACCGTTAAATACTGCTGCCTTACCGTGAACACCTTTCGTATAAGTGAGATTTTTTGCACCCAGCTTTGTCGTAAGACCGCCCACGCTGTCATCATAGTTTCCATCAAAAGTCCAGCGTGCTACCAGACCTTCTGTAATACTATAGGATGCTATCTGTGCATCCTCAACTTCTGCTGCCATAGCTATCGCCGGAGTTAGAAGACTAAACACTAACGCTGCCGTTAATAAACTACTGATCCATTTGAATATCATTTTCTTCATTTTTATTTTCCCTCCTATCATAAGATAAGAAGATTGTAATCAATTCAAACTCTCTTTCCTATCACCCCAAGGGTGATTTTCACCTCGCATAGTCCGTTTATCCTACTCCTCCAAACCAGTCCCTCCAAATCCGTAGAGGAAAATCGATTCCCCTTCGTCCGATTAAGATAGTAACACCGGATTGCAAGTATGAGATATTCAAAAATGTGATGCTAAGCTATGTGATGCGGCGGGCTTGCTAAGACATAAAAAGAAGTAATCCTATTGTGAGGATTGTCTGCAGATGTATTCCGTCAGAACGGACACCAGAATACATGCAGGTATTCTCACAATAGGATTACTTCGCATCATTGCCTCATATGCCTACCGTTATAATACATTAGTTTTACTGAATTTCCGCTCCGGAGGGCATCGGTTTCTCCGGAACCATAAGTGCAAGGTTGCCTTCCGCGTCCTCTGCGCAGAGTAACATTCCTTCGGATAACATTCCGGCGAGTGTCGCAGGCTTTAAGTTCACAACTACCATAACCCTCTTACCTACCATCTGCTCCGGTGTATAGTGCGCCTTGATTCCGGAGACGATCTGTTTCACCTGGGAACCGATCTTAACCTGGGAGCATAGCAGCTTCTTCGACTTCTTAACCTCTTCACAAGCGATAATCTCACCGATCTGGAATTGAAGCTTTGCAAAATCATCATAGGTTATCTCCGGCTTAGCTTCTATGTCAATCACATCTGCTGCCTTCTCATCATTTACCTCTTCGGGTGAAACTGCCTCTGCCACTGTTGTATCTTTTACATCCTTCATTTCATCCACCTTCGCCATAACCTCCTTCAGATCCAATCTTGCAAACAATATCTCCGGTGTCTCAGTTACCTTCGTTCCGGATACATATAATCCATAATTATTAAATTCTTCAAGGCTTCGCGTCTTTGCATTCAGCTGAGCCATAATCTTTCCTGCAGTCTCCGGCATAAATGATTCTAGTAAACCGGTACCGATACAGATGCTCTCAACCAAATTATAAAGTACTGTCTCCAAACGGTCTTTTTTCGCTTCATCCTTCGCCAGAGCCCAAGGCAATGTCTCATCAATATATTTATTACAACGCTTGAATAAGGTGAAAATCTCGCTGATGGCATCGGCAACTCGAAGCTTCTCCATCTTAGCCAATACCTTCTTCGGCGTCTCAAGAGCAAGTCCTATCAACTCTTCATCCACCGGCTCGCTTACCTTGCCATTACGAACAACACCACCAAAATATTTATTGGACATGGATACGGTACGGTTCACCAGATTACCCAGGGTATTCGCCAGATCCGAATTAATTCTCTCTACAAGAAGTTCCCAGGAGATGATACCGTCGTTATCAAATGGCATCTCATGAAGTACGAAATATCGTACTGCATCCACCCCGAATATTTTAACCAGATCATCTGCATAAAGCACATTTCCTTTGGACTTACTCATCTTATCAGCTGCACTTCCCTGCATCAGCCAAGGATGGCCAAATACCTGCTTCGGAAGCTCCACATTCAGTGCCATCAGAATGATAGGCCAATAGATGGTATGGAAGCGGATGATATCCTTACCGATCAGATGAAGATCCGCCGGCCAGAATTTCTTGAATTGCTCTGTGTTATTGCCGTCCGCATCATAACCGATTCCGGTGATATAATTGCTTAGCGCATCCAACCACACATATACTACGTGTTTATCATCGAAGTCAACCGGAATACCCCATTTGAAGGAGGTTCTGGATACACACAGATCCTGAAGTCCCGGAAGCAGGAAGTTATTCATCATCTCATTCTTTCTGGACTCCGGCTGAATGAATTCCGGATGTGTGTTGATGTGATCAATCAAGCGATCTGCATACTTACTAAGCTTTAAGAAGTATGCTTCTTCTTTGGCGGGCTGTACCTCTCTGCCGCAGTCAGGACATTTACCATCCACCAACTGAGAAGGTGTGAAGAAGGACTCACAGGGAGTACAATACATTCCTTCATAATGACCCTTGTAAATATCGCCTTGCTCATATAATTTACGGAAAATCTTCTGGATCTGCTTCTCGTGATCTGCATCTGTTGTACGTATGAATTTATCATAGGAGCAGTTCATCAGGTCCCAGATATCCTTAATCTGTCCTGCAATTCCATCTACGAATTGCTTCGGAGAGATACCGGCATCTGCTGCCTTTAACTCAATCTTTTGTCCGTGTTCATCCGTTCCTGTCTGGAAGAACACATCATAGCCTTCCAGTCTCTTAAATCGTGCGATACTATCTGCCAATACGATCTCATAGGTATTGCCGATGTGCGGTTTCCCTGAGGTATAGGCGATTGCAGTTGTAATGTAATATGGTTTTTTGCTCATTGTAACATCAATCCTTTCTATTCTTAATCAAGAAGCGGCTATTCCATCCACCTCTATTTTTCTAAGTTACCAAATCTGAACCTGAAGTCATTACACTTTCCTCTTTGAAGTATACAAGGTGAAATGATAAATCATTTCACTTTGGTGTATACAAGATGAAATGATAAATCATTTCACTTTGGTGTATACAAGATGAAATGATAAATCATTTCACTTTGGCGTATACAAGATGAAATGATAAATCATTTCACTT
>JAGFXQ010000353.1 GCA_017861355.1 Bacillota bacterium | reverse complement strand
TATTGTATCATGAAAGAAAGGAAATTCAATTAAAATTATATTAATTAATGTCATAAATTGTGGAAAATGTTCGATTGTATATGATGTTTTAGACTAATAATTAATGTTATTTTTAGCGCCACTTAATGTTATAATATACATAATGAGTATCAGGATGGTACTCTTTCTACCTACTATTTTAATGGGATAAGAGCTTCATTCCTATTATTATTTTACAATATGCGGATAAGTATGAAATAATGAAGAAAGTTTATTTTTGCATGTAAATCTAGATTTTTTCGGAGGAAGCGCATGAGCAGGAAAAGGTTATTTAATGATGGTTGGGAATTTACCAAGCAGGTACTGGGAACCCGGCTTGAAGAGACAAGCCGAAACGAGATAGCATGGGTGAAGGTCGACCTGCCTCATGATTGGCTCATCTATAATGTGAAGGATTTATATGAAACCGGTGAGGGCTGGTATCGGAAGAGCTTTACGTTGGAAGAGATCCAAGAGGAACGCATCAGCCTCTGCTTTGAAGGGGTCTATATGAACTCCACCGTATATGTTAATAATCAGACGGTAGGCGAATGGAAATATGGTTATTCTTCCTTTGAATTCGATATTACTGAATATATTATTGTAGGTAAGAACGAAATTAAGGTTCGAGTGATTCACGAGGATCCAAATTCCCGCTGGTATTCCGGAGCGGGCATCTATCGTAATGTATGGCTGAAGACAACTTCGCTTCTCCATCTGGTGGCGGACGGAATCTATATCACGACTAAGAATTCGCATCAGCAATGGCAGATGCTGATACAGTCCGAAATGATCAGTCGTTCAGAGCAATCGCTGGTTGTGGTAGTACTCCGTCACACAGTTCTTAACGGGGAAAATGAGGAGATCGCGGTGTCTGAGCAAGAGCTTCTGGTCGGACGTTCGATTACTTATAATAAGCAAGAGCTAACTCTGGAACAGATCAGGGAATGGGATATTCTTGATCCTTATCGATACAGGCTCAAGACGGAATTGATTGTCGAAGGCAAGGCGGTTGACGAAGAGCAGCAATTCTTTGGCTTTCGCTCCTTCATAGCAGACAATCATACCGGCTTCTATCTGAATGGACGACAAGTCAAGCTTCATGGTGCTTGCGAGCATCATGACCTGGGAGCCCTGGGATCTGCAGTGAATAGAACAGCATTGAAGCGACAACTGACTAAGCTCAAGGAGATGGGCATCAATGCAATACGAACCTCACATAATATGCCTGCGGTAGAGCTGATGGAATTGGCGGATGAGATGGGAATTCTCATAGTATCGGAAGCCTTTGATATGTGGGAGAGGTCAAAGACAGAGTATGATTACTCCCGCTTCTTCCCGGAATGGCATGAGAAGGATGTTGCAAGCTGGGTGCGTAGGGATAGGAATCATCCCAGCCTTATTATGTGGAGCATCGGTAATGAGATCTATGATACCCATGCAGATCACCGTGGTCTGGAGGTAACCAGAGAGCTGGTCCGACTCGTCAGACTGCATGATCCCTTGCAGAATGGGCTTGATACCATCGGCTCTAATTATATGGCTTGGGAAAATGCGCAGAAGTGTGCCGAGGAAGTGTCCGTGGCTGGTTATAATTACGGAGAATGGCTGTACGAGGAGCACCACAAAGCTCACCCGAATTGGGTAATCTACGGAAGTGAGACTGCCTCCACGATACAAAGCAGGGGGATATATCATTTTCCTCTGAAGAAAGTAGTAGTTACACACGAAGATGAGCAATGCTCCTCCTTAGATAACTGTACAACAAACTGGGGTGCGAAGTGTGTTCAGAAGAATATCATCGATGACCGGGATGCGAAGTACTGTCTGGGACAGTTCATCTGGACCGGCTTTGATTATATCGGGGAGCCGACACCCTATGCAACGAAGAATTCTTACTTTGGTCACATAGATACGGCCGGCTTTCGTAAGGATTCTGCCTATCTATACGAAGCGGAATGGACGGACTATAAAGTCAATCCGATGATACATCTGCTTCCGTATTGGGATTTCAACGAAGGCCAGTTAATTGATATTAAGATCTACTCGAATGCATCGAGGACAGAGTTGTTCTTTAATGACGAATCCCTTGGAGCCGTTAATATTGATCATGTTACAGGCAAGAAGCTGAGTGGGGAATGGCGAATTCCATACAAGCCGGGCATACTGAAAGCGGTAGCATATGATGAGAAGGGTGAGATAATTGCAACTGATACACAATGCTCCTTTTCGGATGCGGACAGACTCATTCTGAAACCGGATAAGACGGAACTTGAAGCAGATGGTCTTGATCTGATTTTCGTTGAGATCTCCACCGTCGATGCACAGGGCAATCCGGTGGCCAATGCTAACAACCGGGTACAAGTAAAGGTAACCGGGGCAGGCCGCCTGGTGGGCCTTGATAATGGGGATAGTACGGATTATGACCAGTATAAAGGAACGAGCCGGAAGCTATTTAGCGGGAAGTTACTCGCAATCATTGCCGCTAAGCTGGAACCGGGAGAGATATATCTTGAGGTCACTTCCATTGGGATTACAAAAGCTGAGCTAACCCTGAGAGCAAAAGAAGGAAAGCATCTGCCGGGAGTCTCTGCCTGGATGGAGAATATTACTTCCGAAGTGAACACAGAGATTCCAATTCGGAAGATCGAACTGACCAACCATGGGGGATCTGCACTGACGAGGGAGCATCCCTCTGCTAAGGTTACCGCTAAGTTGTTACCCGAGAATACCACCTATCATGATATCACATGGAAGGTAGTGACTTCGGGAGGAATAAAGACAAACATAGTAGAACTGAGAGCATATGGTATGGAAGCTGAGGTTACTGCAGTCGGCGATGGGGAGTTTCGACTTCGCTGTACCGCGAATAATGGTAAAAGAAGCTCGGAGATTGTATCAGAGTTTGAATTTGTGATAACCGGTATGGGTGCAGTAACCGTTAATCCTTATGAATTTGTATATGCAGGCTTATATAATGCCTCCAATTTAGAGTTAAGCAGTGGACTGCAGAGTGGTATCTCCACAAATGAATCGGTGGAGAACCAGGTCGGCTTCCGTGATTTGGATTTTGGTGAATTCGGTTCCGATGAAGTCACCATTCCCATCTTCTTCAATGACGAGGCGCCGTTACCGATTGAGCTATGGGAAGGCATGCCGGGTGATCCGGAGGCAAAGCTGCTGCTTCAGACCACCTATCAGGCGAAGCCAAATTGGGGTTACTATATTCCGAACACCTTCAAACTGCCAAGACGTCTGAAAGGGATTACCACCTTCTGCATCGTGTTGAAGCGTAGACTGGATCTGAAGGGTTTTGAATTCAGGAAGCTGTAGAGCATATCGGCAACAATGTGACACTGGTATATCAGGATATGGATTTTGGCGGGGAAGGCTTTCCCAAACATGTCATTTGCGGATGTTCCCTATTGGCTAAGAATTTGATCTTACTTCCGTAACCGGTAAGCAACAGGTGACCTTCCTCTTTCTTCCGGGCAGTGATTTTGATTTTATGTACTTCCGATTTGAATAATAAGAAAACAAGTAAAAACGGGCTATCGCAAAAATGATACCCCTATAATAAGTGAGTATTTGCTATAGCCCGTTTTACTAATATACTGGTATAAATATTAGCCGGGTGCTATCTTATACTTGCACCTGGTTTGGAGATGTTTTTAAGAGCATCCTCTGCGCTATCCTGGCATTTTGGTTCCAGTGAGATATCACCGAGGGC
>JAGFXQ010000352.1 GCA_017861355.1 Bacillota bacterium | reverse complement strand
GCACAACAGGGAGATAAATATTCCGGAGTATCTGATACCGAGATAATCATATCGATATCCTCCGGCTGTAAACAGGTATTATCAAGAACCTGTCTGGCAGCTTTGACTGCCATAGACAAACTGGTTTCATCTTCCTCGGCAAAGGTTCGCGTCTCCCTCCCAAGCTTTTTGAACAGCTGTGCAGCATGGTCTTCTACATGATACCTTTTAAAATGATCGATGAAAAATTGGTTTTCCACTTTCTTCTCCGGGTGATAGGAACCAACCCCTACAATGTGTACATTCTGATACATATTTCCTCCTTTATAAGTTCTCCAGAATCGAAGTATGATTTGGTAGCTTTACCAAATCATGAACTTAGCAGCCTGGCAGTCTTGGGATAATCTAACCTGTAGATCCATAGCTTTGCGTCCTTATCTTTCGATAAGTTTGCCTTATCATAAAGTAATATGTAAATAACATGAAATTTACTAAATTATATCATTAATTCAAGGGATTTCAATATCTGCACCCCGCCCCAACAGTAATTTTCCAAATACGACAGGTTCCTGTAAAAATAAGGT
Organism: Bacillota bacterium; assembly: GCA_017861355.1. Classification (GTDB taxonomy): domain Bacteria; phylum Bacillota; class Clostridia; order Lachnospirales; family Lachnospiraceae; genus Mobilitalea. The sequence continues at coordinate 3,199 of JAGFXQ010000352.1, read as the reverse complement.
ATATTGCTATATCAAACACATGTCTTTCTATCAAGGACACATAGTGATGTTTTGTTTGTCTGACAAAGAATTTCTGTTGCAAAAAATCTTATTTCGAGTTATGATTATATCAAATAAATCATTCAAATTTGGTACTTGACTAGCTCTTTGAAACTATTAATTTATATTATGAAGGAGACTGCTTATGATTGATAATGAAACCAATACTATGTGGGCACTGGTAAAAGAAAAAGCAGAACCCGGTTTATGGATGAAGCGTGTTCCTGTTCCATCCACCGGTAAGAACGAGGTAAAAATCAAAATACATAAGACTTCCATCTGTGGTACAGATGTACATATCTACAACTGGGATGAATGGTCTCAGAAGACCATCCCGGTTCCTATGACCATCGGACACGAATTCGTCGGTGAGATCGTAGAAGTCGGAGATAATGTAGAAGGCTATGAGATCGGAGAACTTGTCTCCGGAGAAGGCCACATCGTCTGTGGTAAATGCCGTAATTGCCTGGCTGGACATCGACATCTGTGCAAAGATACCCAGGGTGTAGGCGTAAACCGAAATGGAGCCTTTGCCGAATATCTTGTAATTCCCAGTACCAATGTATGGCGTTGTGATCCGTCGATCCGTGAAGAGCTCTTCTCCTGCTTCGATCCACTTGGTAATGCTGTCCATACTGCGCTATCTTTTGATATGGTCGGCGAGGATGTGCTGATCACCGGTGCCGGACCAATCGGTGCTATGGCTGCAGCCGTATGCCGACATATCGGCGCGAGACATGTCGTGATCACCGATGTCAATGAATATCGTCTCGACCTTGCCCGGAAGCTGGGTGCGAACTGTATCATTAATGTTGCTAAGGAAAAGGTATCTGATGTCATGAAAACACTCGGTATGCGGGAAGGCTTTGATGTAGGGCTCGAGATGTCCGGAAGTCAAGCCGGTTTCAATGACATGGTTAACAATATGAAGCATGGTGGAAAAATTGCTCTTCTTGGCTTACAAAAAGAAAGCACATTGATTGATTGGAATAAGGTAATCTTCAATGGCCTTACGATCAAGGGAATCTACGGCAGAGAAATGTATGAGACCTGGTATAAGATGTCCACGATGTTGCAAAGCGGTTTATCTATCGATGATGTAATCACTCACCGCTTTGATGTTAAGGATTATGAGAAGGGATTTGATGTTATGCGTTCCGGTTATTCCGGCAAAGTAATACTGGATTGGAGCCATGTCAACGACTAAACGGTGAAAACCAAGTAACGTATAGAAAGGATCGGATCAATAATATGACACGTAAAGAGGATATACTCAACCTTTATGTAAAGGAATTAGAAGCAATCAGGGAGGCAGGCCTGTTCAAAGGGGAAAGCCCGATCACTTCCGCACAGGGTGCCAAGGTTACTCTGGCAGACGGAAGAACGGTACTTAATATGTGTGCGAATAATTATCTGGGTCTTGCGAATCATCCACGTATCCTTGAGGCAGCCAAACATTCTTATGAAGAGAAGGGCTATGGACTCTCTTCTGTCCGCTTCATCTGCGGCACACAGGATATTCATAAGCTTTTAGAACAGAAGATCAGTGGTTTTCTCGGTACTGAGGATACGATCCTATACTCCTCCTGCTTTGATGCAAACGGTGGTTTATTTGAAACCATCCTTACCGAGACCGATGCTGTAATCAGTGATGAACTTAATCATGCTAGTATCATAGATGGCGTTCGTCTGTGCAAAGCAAAACGATATCGTTATAAGAATAATAATATGGAGGATCTGCGCACCCAACTAATCGAAGCAGATGCTGCAGGTGCCAGAATTAAACTGATTGCAACCGATGGAGTATTCTCTATGGACGGAATTATCGCTAACCTCGCGAGCATCTGTGATCTCGCCGATGAATTCAATGCCCTGGTTATGGTAGACGACAGTCATGCGGTAGGCTTTGTAGGCAGGACCGGTCGCGGAAGTGCAGAGTACTGCGGTGTTACCGGCCGTGTTGATATCATTACCGGTACCCTGGGCAAAGCCCTAGGTGGAGCCTCCGGCGGATATACCAGCGGCAGAAAAGAGATTATTGACCTGCTTCGTCAGCGCAGCCGCCCTTATCTCTTCTCCAATACCCTGGCTCCCGCAATTGTCAGTGCCAGCCTTGAAGTATTCGATATGCTGGAGAGTGATACCTCACTTCGTGATCGTCTGGAGGAAACCACTGCTTATTATCGCAGACTCTTGACTGAGGCTGGTTTTGATATCGTGAAGGGTGTACATCCTATCGTACCGATTATGTTGTATGACGAGAAGACAGCCGTTCTGATGGCGAAGCATATGATGGAAAAGGGCGTCTATGTAGTAGCCTTCTCTTATCCGGTGGTTCCCAAGGGAAGAGCCCGGATCAGAACTCAGGTATCTGCGGCACATACGAAGGAAGACATCGACTATATCGTAAAATGTTTTATTGAAGTCAAGAAAGAAATGGGATTATAAAAAGCGACTGATACAATAGAAAGGCTATAACAAAAGATGAGGGAAGTCAATTACCCTCATCTTTTGTCATGTTCTTTATTTTTGCAATAGAATCTTTTTATCTTATCTATCTACTGTTTTCACTGCTTTTATTCTTGGGATTATCTTCATGTAATCCAAATACTGCCCTTGCACTCTCAGCCTGTGGATCATGTTTCACATGCTTTGAATGAAATTTACCATCTTCTTTCTTTTGATTTTTTGTACTTCTCATCTTATTGTCCTCTGCCATAGCAATTCTCCTTTTTCTATTGATTCCTTACAAGTATGGCAGATTATTAAAATCTTATACTTAGCTTCGATCTTATAATATTTATATCTTCAAAATATAAACTAAGTGTTCCAACTTACCGATATACAATGAGAATGTACACCGGAGGTAGAACATGAGAATCCAACACAATTTACAGGCAATCAATATAGGCAGACAGTTAGGCATCGCTTCCGCCAGAAAACTCAAATCGATAGACACGCTATCCTCCGGATATCGGATTAACAGAGCTGCGGATGATTCAGCCGGACTTTCGATCAGCGAAAAAATGAGAGCACAGATACGAGGGCTGACAAGAGCCGCCGATAATGCTCAGGATGGAATCTCTCTGCTTCAAACTGCCGATGGTGCCCTAGATGAAGTACATAATATTCTGCAGCGGATGAGAGAATTGTCGGTCGC
>JAGFXQ010000351.1 GCA_017861355.1 Bacillota bacterium | reverse complement strand
CATTCTTTCCTTGAACTAATTCAATTCTGGCATAAACTGCTTCCTGTAACTCTACAAAGAAATCTTCCGGCTTAACTGCCTTATATGCTCCAACGTACTCATTCCATGCTGAATCGAAATCATCAGCAATTACAACCTGAGGAAGATATTGATGTTTTGTTTCCTCCATCTTCTCCCAAGCAAGTCCTCCGGGAGTCTCAGTTGTAATAGTGTTAGCATAGGACCACATCGGATACCAAGGCTGCTCAAAACCATCAATTTCATTGTAATCAAGCATATCAACATAGGTTTCTGCACCATATGCAGTCAGACATTCCTGAACTTCCGGTTTTAAACCTACAAAGAATTCAGAAGGCTGAGTATCCGGTGTCATAGCATTGACTCCATCCGGATTCATACCGGAAAAATTCGGGAAATAGCTGTAGCTACAAATATGAGAAGCTTTGTACTCAGCCTTTACAGCATTGTCTCTCATTTCCTGTGTTCTGGTGTATAATCCGTCAGCACCTACATTGTAATCTACATCCTTAACACCCCAGCTACGCAGTGTAATGATTTCAGGATCAAGTAAGTCATTAACAAATTTTAAAGCGCCTTCCACGTCCTTACAGCTTGTGGTAACACATAAACCACCGGTAAGAATAGCTGCTTCGTTTGCTGCATAGTACATTTCTTTCATTCCGGGCTCAATTGTAATTCCAAGAGGAATATAGGTACAGCCTTCTAAGTTCTGAGATTTGATTGCATCTTCTGCAGTCTGGAAATCCCACTTCTGCTCTACGAAGCAAAGAACACGACCGGAAGAAATCTTCTCTAAGAACTGGTCATGGTTGATTGTTACGAACTCGGGATCGATAATGCCCTTCTTATACTCTTCGTTTAACTTCTTGAAGTATCTCTGAGCGGTAGGGGTTAAATTGTAATCAGAAACCTTAAAGGTTACCGGATCAACGATACAACGTCCATTATTCGGATATCCATCTAAGAACTGAGGAGGATTCTCAAGGCAGAAATATCTCCAGTCATAAGCTAAGATTTCAAAAGGAATAACCGGTGTTCCGTCTGCTTCGGTAGGATTAGCTGCATAATACTTCTCTAACAGATCAAAAAGCTGATCCAGAGATTCTACCTTCGGATAGTTCGCCCACTTTAATACTCTTGACTGGATCCAGAAAGCTTCTCCGCCTTGAGTAGTATCCATAAGTTTCTCATTGATATTACCAAACTGAGGAATGGAGTAGATGTGACCATCTGCCTGCTTTAAGGAGTTCCACTGGCTCTCAGTCCAGAAATTCTTAAGATTCGGGAATTTATCAAAATATTCATCAATCGCTACGGTTGCACCAGCATCCTGTAACTCAGGAGACCAGTTCATAAAGTCAGGATATTCACCGCTGGCAATCAACATACCAACAGCTTCTTCTGCGGTCTGACCGGTTAACCAGGTCTCTTTACATCTTGCACCGATTTTCTCAGCGATAATCTGTTTAATCTCATTGTCTTCATTGAGCTCAATGCCCTCTCTGTCGAAGAAAGCGGTGAATTCTTTAATTTCCTTTGGTGCAGGAGTTGCTTCCGCTTTTGTTTCAGTTTCAGCCGGAGTTTCCGTTGCGGGTGTTTCCGTATTCACTTCCTCAGTGTCTGTCTTCTTGCAGGCAGAAAATAAAGAAGCCATCAAGATTACACACATAAGTAATGCAATAATTCTCTGTTTCATAAGTACCCTCCCAATTAATTGTTCACTTATTTTAGTGACAAAACTATATTAACATATTTTACATTTCCGCTTCTCATTCAGATTATACAAAAAACCACTACAAAGTATATATGCATAATCAAGTAGTGGTTTTTTGTATTACTTTTATCTATTTTCATGATACATTAAAAGCGTAGTGAGCTTGCTGCAAGCTAGCTTGCGAGTAAGCGATCGGAGCTGGCGATCATGAATATGTTTTTCATTCATGATACATTATTGTTCTGCATGCTTCTTTTTCGGAATCTTGTCGGGGTCATTTCATATACTTCTTCGAATTTATTGACAAAATACTCAATATTCTTATAACCAACCTCCAAAGCAATCTCATATACCTTCATATTGGTTCTGAGCATCATCTGAGCAGCTTTTCTTATTCTGACCTTATTGAGATAATCTTTAAAGCTGCAGCCATACTGTTTCTTAAATACCTGTCCCAGGTATGCACTATTGATGAAGTATTTTTCACCCAGATACTTTAAGCTGATATTCTCAGCATACTTCTCCTCAATCTCAGCTTCTATCATATGCATCATCCCTTTTGCCGTGTTTTGACGCAGATGTGTCAGATAGTCCGAATACTCTTCCGCAAACTGCTGGAATTTTAGTTCGTTTCCATGGTTTGTCTTAAGTCGGAAGATCGCATCCCTGACATATTGTATAATCTCATCCTGATCGATATCCGTATCCTGATTATAGGCAAGACCCAACAGTCGATACATCAGATATTGGATGTCATGATTGATGGTTTCGACTGAGATGCGTCGATCCGTCAAACCCCGGTAGATCTCTCCGGAGGAGGTTTTTATTTTCACCTTATCATTTATCTCAATTGAATGAATCATACTATCCATCTGTTTTCTGAAGTCTTCTTCCCTTTGATATTTGGATAAGCCTTGATTTTTATCATGTCTTGCATATTTCAGATCACTTTTCTTATAATAACGCAGAGACCTTATAAGAACTGCATCACGGTAAGAATCGGCCACCGCGGTAATTCCGTTCACTTTACTGCCTGCACAGCCTATGATCTCGTAGCCCATCCTCGAAGTGAGCTCCTTTAAAAGCCAATTCATCCAATCATCCTGAGACATCCCTCTCTCTTTTGCCATAGGGGGACAATAAATAATTCCAATGTCATAGCTTTCCGTGTTCTTGGTAATATCGTATACTACATGATTGGCATACTTTTTCATCAGCATACTTGCTAAGTTATACAATCGTCGCTGCTGCTCTCTCTTTTTATCCACCGAAAGAGCCAGGAAGCCTTTATCGCCCAAGGATATCTCACAATGAATATAGGTTATCTCATTTGATAACTGCATCCTGTCCTGTACATATTTTATATTGACGCTGTCATACTTACCCCAGATAATCGAAGTAAGATGAGAGTCCAGATAAGCCTTCTCATAGTCCTGATTCTTTCGTTCACTTCCTAATTCTTTCTGAAAACCTTCTTGAATTCTGCGAATTGCTTCCAACAGTTCTGACTTATTCACCGGCTTAATAATATAATCACAGCACCCACATTGAATTGCTGATTTTGCATAGCTGAAATCATAGAAACCGCTTAAAAAGATAAATCTTGCCTTACTGAGTTTTCTTTCCTTCACGCTGGTAATAAGTTCAATTCCATCCATTTCAGGCATCCGGATATCGGATATTATGATGTCATACTCCTGTTGCTGTAATAGACGAATTGCACCGTTACCATCGGAAGCCTCCCCGGCAATAAAACAGCCCTCGGCCTCCCAATCAATCAAAGCGGCCAATCCCTTTCGGATGTACGGCTCATCATCAACTAACAATACCTTTAATAACGGAACACCACTATTCATATGAGCATTTCCCCCTTTACCTATCGCTATGTCGTCTCTGCCCTTTCGCTTGCATCTAGGGCATGTTACAAGAAGCTTTATCCCGCAGAACCCATTGTCCCTTTGATTGCGAATTGTACAGGAATTACAATTGTAATGCAGGTCCCCACCTGCTCTTCGCTCTCCAGGATAATTTTCG
>JAGFXQ010000350.1 GCA_017861355.1 Bacillota bacterium | reverse complement strand
TCTTAGTCAAAGTAAATGGAAAGGAGAATTGAGATGAAAACTATGGTTGAAGAAAAGTTAGATCAAATGAAGATCGTTAAGTTATATCACTTGGATGAAGTGATTGATGATAATGAAGATGACGATTATGATTTTACTATCGATGATGACGACTGGGGAAATGATTTCTAGTTGTTTCATTGAATGCAAATAGAATAGGGTAGAGAGTAAGATACAATTCGTTGTATCTTTTTTTGTACCTTTTCATATAAACTTTTCATCCTGTCTTGATTTTTTGACATAAATATACTATTATGTCAATGTTAATGCAAAACCTTCCTTGTTAAAGTTGACGGAATTCATTAAGAATATTGGCGATATGTGTCGTAATATTAGAAACGTTTGTTTACAAATAATTCATATTATGTTCATATGTCACTGATAAAATAGGACATAAGTATTACTAGAATCCTAATTGTAATTTGTCTCTTAAAGGAGAATAAGGATGTCTGAGAACGACAAAAAAGATTTTGAATTTATCAAAGAACATGTTATAGAGAAAAAGCGAAAAAAATTCAAGAAACGGATTCAGCCTTTTTTGATGACCTTGTGTCTTGCAATCATATTTGGTTTGGTTGCGGCGGTTACCTTTGTTGTAATGGAGCCCAAATTCTATGAATTCCTACATAAGGATACACAAACAAAGACACCGACGGCGTTCCCTACCCAATGTCCAATTATGGATGATCCGGTAGACACCAATCCGGTTGTTGAGGATGAGACCCATACCATGGAAGAGAATTCCGAGACGAAGGAAGAGGAAGAGAAAGATCCGGCGCCGGTTATCATAGAACAGCCGATTGCAGCAGATATCGATGATTTTAACAGTATCTATGATGGAATTCGCAAGATGTCTCTGGAGGTAGAGAAATCGATCGTAACTATTATGAGTATCAACGATGAGACGGATGTATGGTTTGGAACCAATGTTGAGCTTGTGAAAGAGACTTCCGGACTTGTTTTCTATAATAATAATGTTAATCTGTTAATATTGGTCAGTTTGGATCGTATTAAGGATGCAGATACCATTAAGGTTAAGCTATCGGATAGTTTTACAGTGGATGCCGTAATTCAGGATTATGAAAGCGATGTTAATCTTGCGATGTTAGCAGTTCCGCTGGAGAATATTCCGGCTACCTATCTGGGCAATTTGAAGGTGGCGACGCTTGGAGAATCTTATACTGCATCGGTTGGAAGTCCAATCCTGGCACTTGGTAATCCCAACGGACATGTAGAATCGATGGAAACAGGTATTATTTCCAGCAGAAACAGCTACGCATACATTACGGACAATAAACTTGATTTATTCAATTTAGATATTACGGACAACGAGAATAGTGACGGCATTATCGTGAATATGAAGGGTGAAGTAATCGGTATTATCACCAGAACCTTAAGGGATGAGAAGAATCAAGGTATCAGTACAGCCGTGGGGATCAGTAAGCTGAAGTCCATTCTGGGAGATATGGCGAATACACATCCACGTATCTGTTTTGGTGTGAAGACGTTAGACATGCCTGATGCAGCGAAGCAGGAATATAGTGTTACGAATGGCATCTATGTGAATGAGGTTCTCGAAGATTCTCCGGCATTCCAGGCCGGAATTCAGGCAGGCGATATCATACTTCAGGTAAATGATAATACAATCATCAATACGAATAATTTCTTTACCTCGATTAGCCAATTTTTGCCGGAGGAAGAGATTCAGGTTAAAATCTTACGGACCAGCGGTACAAATCAAAAAGAAATGGAAATCGAAGTAACGCTTGCAGCAAAAGAACAATAAAAACCTAAGGGCGTCGCACAAAATGTGCGACGCCCTTTTCAATTTTAGGGATTGCCGCACATAGCCGAAGAGGTTGAGTTCGCTAATTATCTAATTTAATGCTTTATATATCTTCGGGGGTAGGGTATAATATGATAAATAGGGCAATGATTGAAAATCAGAGATTTTCAATCGGCTAATTTGTGCTGTCACCCAAGTATGTGGTGATTTGGCAGCATGGAGACATAGAATGATCAATAGAAAGGTAAAAAAATGAGATTTATTCAAGATTTAAGAGAGAACGATTTTATCAAAAATGAGATATATTTATGCAAGTCCAAGCAGACCTTGACCGGAAAGAGCGGCAAGAGCTATGTATCCTTAGTGCTTCAGGATAAGACCGGCACGATTGATGCTAAGATCTGGGACTTCAGCAATGAGATAGAGCAATATGATGCGATGGACTTCGTACATATTGACGCAAGAGTGAATAGTTTTCAGGAAGCACTCCAGCTCAACATCAGCAGAATCTATAAGGGAAGGGAAGGGGAGTATTTTCCCGAAGACTATTTCCCGGTTACCACTAAAGATGTCGAGACAATGTACCGTGAGATCAAAGACTATGTAAACGGCATGAAGGATTTGAACTTAAAAGCATTGGCAGAGGACTTCTTCATTAATAATGCGGAGTTTGTGAAGGGCTTTAAGAGTCATTCGGCTGCAAAGAGCGTTCATCATAGCTTTGTCGGAGGATTATTAGAGCATACACTGAGCGTGGTAAAGCTGTGTGATTACTATACCACCAGCTATCCGGTCCTGAACAGAGACCTGCTGATTACAGCGGCACTCTTTCACGATATCGGTAAGATGGAGGAATTATCGACCTTCCCGGAGAATGATTATACCGATGACGGACAATTACTGGGACATATCTTCATCGGAGCGAATACTGTAAGTAGTTATATTAAGAAGGCTCCGAAGTTCCCTGCAAAGCTAGCCAATGAATTGATACACTGTATCTTGTCCCATCATGGTGAGCTGGAATATGGTTCTCCGAAGAAGCCGGCAACCGCTGAGGCGATGGCACTTCATTTTGCGGACAATACAGATGCTAAGATGCAGACAATCACAGAGATGTTAAGTTCTGCAGATCCCAAGTCTGAATGGCTGGGTTATCAGAGACTCTTTGAGTCGAATATCAGACGCAGTACCAAGGGCAAGGAGTAAAACAGATAGATTTGCACAAATAGAACAAATACTATGAGGGTTGTCATAAAGTGGCTGTAAGCCGATTTGACAATCCTTATTCATGAAAATAGAAGGTTCGCGAAGCGTATTTTCTATCATTCAGAGATGGAAGGGTGGTTGTGATGGCGGCATTAAAGAAGAACGATCAGGTGGAAATAAAAATAGAAGACATCGGTTCTGAGGGAGAAGGGATCGGCAGACATGAGGGCTATACTTTGTTTGTCAAGGATACCGTCATGGGGGATCGTGCCTTGGTTCAGGTGATGAAGACCGGTAAGACTTACGGATATGCCCGTCTGGTGAAGCTCCTTGAGCCTTCCGGCTTTCGTGTGGAGCCAAGATGCCCCATTGCAGCACGGTGCGGTGGATGCCAGCTGATGCATGTAGATTATGCAAAACAGCTGGAGTATAAAGAGGATAAGGTTCGTAACTGTCTCGCCCGAATCGGAGGTTTTACGGAGATTCCGATGGAGCCGATCTGCGACATGGAGGAACCTTATTATTACCGAAACAAATCTCAGTATCCGGTTGGGAAGAATAAAGATGGCAGTATCGTCATCGGCTTCTATGCAGGACGAACCCATTCAATTATTGACACCTCTCATTGCTATATCGGTGCAAAGGTGAATGAAGAGATTATTGCAGCAGTACGCTCATTTATAGAGAAATATCAGCTGGAGCCTTATGAGGAAGAGCTGCACAAGGGATTAATCCGTCATATC
>JAGFXQ010000349.1 GCA_017861355.1 Bacillota bacterium | reverse complement strand
TCGTTGATTAGATCAATATTCACGGTACCGGCCAGAGCATATGCAATGACTAACGGCGGGGAGGCAAGATAGTTTGCCTTCACTTGGGCATGGATTCGTCCTTCAAAGTTACGATTACCGGATAGTACCGAAGTCACCAACAAATCCTTCTCATTAATCGCATCGGATATCTCCGGTAGCAATGGACCGGAATTACCGATACAGGTAGCACAACCATAACCGACAATCTGGAATCCCAGATCATCAAGATACTTCTGTAGTCCTGCCGCCTGAAGATACTCTGTAACCACCTTCGAACCCGGAGCAAGGGAGGTCTTCACATGAGCTGGTACTTTCAGTCCCTTCTCCACTGCTTTCTTCGCTAAGATACCTGCTCCTAACATTACGGAAGGATTCGAAGTATTCGTACAGGAGGTGATGGAGGCAATCACCACAGATCCGGTCTCCATCAAGGAGTTTCTGCCATCCTCCAAGTATATCTCAGTCTTTTTCTCGAATACTTCTTCCGATAAACCATGCCCTTGATTCCCTTTTGGTGCAGTAACGGATCGAATGAATTGTTCCTTCATCTGCTCCAGTGGAATGAGATCCTGTGGACGCTTTGGTCCTGCTAAGGCGGTTGTCACGGTAGCTAAATCAATCTCGATTATCTGGGTATAGATCGGCTCTTCCAGATATTCGTTGAACATACCATTTTCCTTCAAGTATACTTCCACCAACTTGATTTGTTCCTCACTTCGGTTCGTTAATCTCAGATAATCAAGGGTAGTCTCATCTACCGGAAAGAAACCACAGGTAGCACCATACTCTGGCGCCATGTTCGCAATCGTTGCTCTGTCTGCTAAGGATAGCTGTCTGACACCTTCTCCAAAATACTCCACGAATTTATCCACCACACCATGTTCCCGCAGTAGCTTTGTCAACCGAAGTGCCAGATCCGTAGCTGTTGCTCCGGTTGGTAACTCCCCTATCATGCGGACTCCGACCACTTGTGGCAGCGGCAGATAGGACGGCTGTCCCAGCATTCCTGCTTCAGCTTCAATACCTCCCACACCCCAGCCAAGTACGCCAAGGCCATTAATCATCGTCGTATGAGAATCCGTGCCTACCAATGTATCCGGATAGAGTACGGACTTATCTTCCACTTCTTGTACAAGTACAACCTTAGCCAAATACTCCAGATTCACCTGATGTACGATTCCATTTGCCGGGGGGACCACTGAAAAATGATCAAATGCTTTCTTCGCCCAGCTTAGGAATTGATACCTCTCCTTATTGCGTTCAAATTCTAATTTGCTGTTATTACTGAGTGCATCCGCACTACCATAACAATCCACCTGAACGGAATGGTCGATAACGAGATCGACTGCCACCTCCGGATTGATCCGGTTATTATATTCCTCGTTGTGCTCCGCCAATTCATCAATTGCAGCTCTCATCGCTGCCAAATCGAGCACTGCAGGCACCCCGGTAAAATCCTGAAGAATGACACGTGCCGGTTTGAAAGGAACTTCTTCCTCTCCTGATCTATTTCCTGCCCAATTGGCAAGGCTTCGGATATGTTCTTCTTTGATTATATAATCATCCTGCTGTCTTAGCACTGATTCTAACAATACCTTAATGGAGTATGGCAAACGGCTGATCGCATAGCCTTCCTCTGCTAAGGACTCAATTGAATAATAATGATAGGTCTTTCCCGCAATTTTAAGCTGCTTTAAAGCTTTGTCCCTGCTATTCATAATGACAACCATCCTTTCTAATCTGTGCGTATCCTCGAACGAATACTGCAAAGCACATCCGTAAGTATCTATTGTTATCTTATCAGACATAATGATATCTACTGTATTATTCCTAAATATAGAAGTTATTATAGCATAAATCATTCCAAATCGTCGACCATTATAACAAAACTGAAGCTTGCAGTAGTTTCTGCAAAAGCTTCAGTTTTGTTTCATCTATTTTACTTGTTTTGATTTCTATCTATCAAAACGATGATCTTTCACTTGTTAAATCAATATGATCCTTTATTCCTCCGGCTTGTCGTTTTTCTCAATGTCGCGGAAGGCCAGGAGATAATTTGCTCCTGAGACGATAATTCCACCACCGATAAAGTTACCTATGGCGGCCACACCTAAGCTATACATTATCTGAAGTAAAGAGATATCCGCACCATTGAAATAAGCAACAAACAGATAATACATGTTCGCTACCACGTGCTCCGTCTGGCTGAGAACAAATACCGTAATCGCCAGCCACACCACAACCACCTTACTGATCTCTTCCTTGCAACTGTAAGCCAGGCAGACTCCGGTGGATACGATGAAGTTACACAGAATACTGCTGATCAACAGCTTTCCTACCGGCATATTCACTTTATGTACTGCCTTCTCGGTGATAAATGCTAAAGTCTTCTCATTAAATATCTCAGCACCGGTAGACATTAGCGCAATCAGAATTGCACCAATCAGATTCGCGATCAGAATTAAGAGTAGAATCTTAAGTATTTTGCTAATCTTCGTATGTCCTGTATACACTGCCAGCATAACCATACTGTCACTGGTATATAGTTCCGCCTGCATCAGAATAATTGCGATAATACCCATCGGGAAGACCAATGCTCCTAAGAAGCTGCCAAGTCCGGGATCACTCAGTCCGGAAGCCAGCTTAAGATAACCTATGGCCCCGACAGCAATATACATTCCCGCCAGAATTCCCTGTACCAGAAGAATAGGAAAAGTTTTATTTGCTTTGTGCCTGCTTTGATATAATACGTACTCGGTAAGTGCTTTGGGTCCTGAATAGGTTTTCATTCGGTGAATCCTTTCTGTTGAAGCATGATTTCCCATGGCATTCGCTTGGGTGTCAGCATTATAACACAAACCTCCCGATAAAAATGTGATTCAAATCAAATTATCTATACTTCTATTTTTTTACATGTTTACGTCGTTATTATTCTTATTTATTGATATAATATCATTATTCAGTAAAGGAAGGAGTCATGACATGGAGTATATCATATTTGATTTAGAATTTAATCAGGATCTCAACTCCTTGCATATCTCCGAGGCGTTGAAGCAAGTATGCCCATTTGAGATTATTCAAATAGGAGCAATAAAAATAGATTCGAAGTTAAATGCAATCGCTACCTTTAATCGCTATGTAAAACCCTCTATTTATCAGCAGGTCAACTCATTTGTATCCGAACTAACCGGAATCACTACCACGCGACTCTCCCATGAGAATACGTTTCCTGAGGTGTTTCGCGATTTTATGTTGTTTACCGGAGAGGACTGTGTGTTTTGCACCTGGGGAATGTCCGATATGAAGGAACTATATCGAAATGTTATATTTCATGAACTGAATCAGAAAGAACTGCCTGAGATGGTTATTAATCTTCAACCCGAAGCCTCGATTTATTTAAAGCAATCTCGCAATAAATTAATCAATCTCCAGGCTGCTGTGGATGCATTATCCATTGCAACTCCATATCAATTTCATAACGCACTCTATGATGCTTATTATACAGCACAGTTATTCAAAAAGATCTCCGGTGAAACTCTTCAGCCCGTGAAATATATTCCTGATTTTCATAAAGTCCGACCTGCTAAACCAAAACAAATCATTGATTATGAAGGTCTTATAAATCAATTCACAAAAATGTATGGACGAGAATTGAGTCCTGAGGAGATAGAAATGATTAAGCTGGCTTACAAAATGGGCAGAACGCATCAATTTATCAAATGATGTTCTGCCCATCCAATTCAATTCTGGTAACTT
>JAGFXQ010000348.1 GCA_017861355.1 Bacillota bacterium | reverse complement strand
CTTATTGAAGATAATTCCTACCTCAGCATCACTGGTCGAAATGTACTCCAGACTCTCCAGGGAATGATCCGAGATCTTACATCCATGCTCCTGAAAGTAGTCCATTCGCTCCTTCAATACGGTTAACAAAGCTTCGTAGCTGTCAATCTGAATTCCTGCACTTAATGACAACTGCTGAATATAATCATTGAAACCCTCCTTCCGGATGCTTAATGCCTTATCCGGGCGGAAAGTAGGTAATACATCAAAATCATGATTTTTCTCAGCAATGAGTTTATGATAATGCAGATCATCGGCCGGATCATCGGTAGTACAGATCAGCCTGACTTTAGAGTTTTGAATGCAGGTAACCGGAGATAAGGAGTCTTCGGTAATCTTACGGTTACAGAAATCATAAATCTGCTTCGCATTGCTCTCTTTCAAAGGCTCTGTAACCCCAAAGAACTGTTTAAGCTCCAGATTAGTCCAGTAATACAGCGGACTTCCAATCAATCTCGAGCAGGTCCTTGCAAAATGTTTGAACTTTTCATAATCATCACCATCACCGGTAATATATTTTTCAGCTACTCCCGCATAACGCATCGCTCTCCATTTGTAATGGTCACCGCCAAGAAACACCTGTGATATATTCCCGAACACCTTATCCTCATAAATTTCCTTGGGCGATAAGTGACAATGGAAATCATAGATCGGAGCATTTTTTGCAAACTCCCGATATAAATGCTTTGCCGTCTCGCCTTTTAACATAAAATCATCATCGAACATACTAATTGCCCTGCCCTTCTCATAATCTGCTTTTTATATTGGTTGGTACTTAGGAAACAATCTTACATCTCTTTCTCCTGATTATAATAAAGTCCCGGCTTCTAGAATATGTTATTCTTGCTTACGAACTTGCAAAAATTGCTTACATGGATGAACCGTGCGAGTTTGGCGACTACTCGAATTTCTTCTGAGCTTTTAAGAATGAATGTGGCATGACTCCCAAGCAATTACAGGATGCCAGGAAGACTGACCCGAGCCTTAACCGGCATTAAGATAGCATTAAGGTTTTTTAGCAGTGCACTTATACAAATTTAGCGCGGACAGAAGAATAATTGCATCACTTTTATATATTTTCCTTTAAAGTAATAGTGTAAAAAGAATTTAATAAATCCTTGGAAAGAACTACGAAATCCGCACAGTGGAGCGGACTCCTTGTTCTTACGATTTGTGGTGTTACCTTAATATTTTACAAACACAATTCTATGCAAAACAGGAAAATAATAAATGAGGTGTTATTATGGTATGGCTAATTCTAAGTATGATTATCATAGCCGGCATTATCTTTGTCCTCTTACGAAGGCTTGACTTGTCGCTTGCTCTGTCCGGATCTGATTGCAAGTTGGTTTCAGAGAGGTCTTCGAACGAGATATATACCCTGGTTCTGGGAGATTCACCGATCGCTGATAATATATTCCACCAACTACAGAATCATCAAATTGCATGTGTGCAAATTAAGGATGAGAACAAACTGGATAAGACAAAAAATTACAATCATTTGTTTGCGGTGAGTAGCAACGATCTAAGTAATATGCTGGTCAGTATTATCATACACCAAATAAGCGAAAGCTGTATGACGATTGCTTTATGCAACTCTCTTCAGGACCGCCCTATTTTTGAACAAAATAATATACCTTATCTTCTTGCCGCGGAAGCCGATGCAAATATGTTGTTATGTACTATGAAGCTGTTATAATCGTCAGGATACCCTTCCTCGAATCTAATCGGTGAATCGGTATCCTACTCCGATCTCAGTCATAATGAACTGAGGATGAGATGTGTCTTTCTCGATTTTTCTTCGAAGTCCGGCCATAAACACACGGATACTCTTGGAATCACCCGTTTCTCCATAGCCCCATACCTCTTTCGATATCTGACTATGAGTTACTACCTTGCCACGATTTACAATTAGCAGGAGCAGCAGCTTATATTCTATCGGCGTGAGATGAATCTCATTATTATCTATATAAATCTTACGGCGTTCACAGTCGATGCTCAGATAATCAAAATGATAAATATTTACCGGTGCAGTGATGCTCTCCCGTTCAATAAATCGTTCCATTACCCTGATTCTGGCTAATAGCTCACCCATGGCAAAGGGTTTCGTAACATAATCATTTGCTCCGGCATCCAAGGCGGTTATCTTATCCTTCTCCTGCTCTCTTGCCGATACAATAAGAATCGGAATCTGCGACACCTCTCGTATCTCTTGAATAATCTCAATTCCATCCTTATCCGGTAAGCCAAGGTCCAGCAGAACAATATCCGGATTCTCCGTGCAAAAGCTGAGTATCCCACTGTTTCCGGTATTGGCAACCGATACTTTATATCCTTTGGCTTTTAGCGCCATTGACATAAAGTTTGCAATTTTTTTGTCATCCTCAATTAAAAGAACATGGATCTGCTGGTTCATCTTCTATTCCTCCTCACCGGGTAATTCTATCCGAAATACCGCACCGCCTTCCTGTTTGTTAAAGGCTGTTATCCTTCCTCCATGGGCTTCGACAATTGCCTTACAGATTGTGAGTCCCAACCCGACTCCTCTACTACTGTCGGATATGTTGCGAGGCATAGTCACGAACCCATCGAATAACGTATTCTGTATCTTATTATCAATACCGGGTCCATTGTCTTCCACTTCAAATATGACACATTTCATACCACGGTAAACTCTTAATAAAATTATTGAATCATTTCCGGAATGCTTATAGGCATTGTCCAGTAGATTAATGAGAACTTGAACGATGAGCCTTCCATCGGTCTCGACAAGTATAATATCCTCCGGCACTTCGACCTTCAGACGATCCCTGGACGTGAACCAGGGAATGTGGGAAATTGCCTGATTAATCAGGTCATCCACAGACTCAAACTCTTTCTTCACCGTTAGGTGCCCCTCACTAATTCGGGTCATATCTAGAATATTCTGAACGGAAGTAATTAATCTGGTTGACTCTTCATTGATGTCCGATGCCAGTCGTTTTATACTTTCTTCTTCCAGATTGTCGTAATTGTCCAAAATCAGACTGCTGGCACCTATAATTCCGGTTAATGGTGTTCTTATATCATGAGAGATGCTTCGAAGCAATGTACTTTTCAAGTGTTCACTTTCCATCGCCAACTTTATTCTCTCCCGCTCATGATAGATAAACTCACGGTCGAGCACAAGCGCCATCTGATATACTACCGTTTTAATCAATATATTTTCTTCATAGGACACCGATTGGTCACCTCTGGCGATTGAAATAGTTCCAATCTGAGTAGAAAGATCCTTAATCGGTAAAATGTATAAATCCGTATCCTCTATCTTTTCCGGATAGTTCTCCGTGTGAAAGCATGTGTTTGTTTGACCGAATTTTTCATGCTCCAGGTCTACACCGCACTCATATCCGGTATATTTCTGAATGTAACGCATGCCATTCTCCACAATCCCTTCCGTTCCGGTCAGATTCAGAAAGCTTTTTGATATCTCATAAAGTAGTTCTGTCGTTTGTTCATTCTTCTTGGCAATCTCGGTTTGAAGCTGAAACTTGGAAGACAGTGTACCGCAAATTAACGATGCAAGAAGAAAAAATGCGATCATAATGTAATCTTGAGTTTTGCTGATTACAAAAGAATGCAACGGTTCCGTGAAAAAGTAATTAAAGATGAAAAGACTTGCGATGGAAGCAATAAAGCCATAGAAATAACCTTTGGTCAGAACCGTGATTGCTAAAACTCCCATCAGAAAAACCATCA
>JAGFXQ010000010.1 GCA_017861355.1 Bacillota bacterium | reverse complement strand
TGGTCCTGCCGGGATGCTTGTATCATACGGTCCATAGATCATATGGCGATTCGCGGCATCAATTCCGCATTGGCACAGCCATCCATCTCCGTCATTGTGACCGGTTCCATGACCCAGGCTATTGCTTTCTCCTTGATAGAACTTGTTAGTCTCAGTACTGATTAAGTCAAGCGTAGATGCCGGTGCAGATAAAGACGGCAGCAATTGATTCGCCGGCCAGTTCACTGCAGCTGAAGCAGGTGTAACATTGATCCATAGTGAAGCGAGTAAACTTAATACGAGAATCCAACTAACTTTTTTGATTGGTTTCATACAACCCATCCTCCTTGATCTAATTGAAATTCTAACTGCTATTATGTAATACTCCGATGTTATCAATTGTCAGTTTTCGGTTAACCTCCTGCGCTTATCCCTGTGCGATCCAACGATCAACCACCTGCTGTCGATACTCCGCTGATAGAGATTTGAAGAAGGCACTATATCCCGTCACTCGGACGACAAGATCCGGATATCGATCCGGATCCTTATGAGCCTCCAGAATCTTCTGCTTCGATACCACATTGATGTTCATAAGTGTTCCGCCCATGTCATTGAAAGTCTTGATGTAAGACTTGATAATCTCTCTTCCTCCCATTTCCTGTGCAAGTCGGCTGTCGATATCAATCTGTAAGGGTGTGGAGTTTCCCGAGACACAGGTTACTCCTGCTACAGCATTCGCTTTGGCTGTGGGAGCTGTTCCTCCTCCCGGTAAGAATCCGGGATCCGGATCAGCACTATGTGAGATCGGGTCCGAATCATAACGACCATTCGGTGTGGCAGGAAGGTTCTTGCCATGCATAAAGACTGAGCCATGAGAAAAGATACCCGGTAATACCTTATGTCCATTCTTGGTAGGCTCGCTCATGATAGCCGAGAATAGATCGGAGATTCGTTTTGCCCAATCATCCGCTCTGGTATTCCCAGCACCATAACGTGGAGTACTCTTAAGCATAAGTCTGATCTCTTCCGCTCCTGCGTAATTATTCTGAAGGACAGTATAAAGCTCCTCCCAGGATAACCGTTTACTTTGAACTACAAACTGTTCTATAGCTGCGAAGGAATCCGCCGCTGTAGCTAAAGCGGTTGCATCACAGGCCATATTTACGATATCCACACCACCATGTGACATATCGACGCCACGCTCTATCGGGCCATGTGCAAAGAGATTGAGTACAATTTCCGGTTTATTAAGGTGTTTGTATTCCAGATGCCAGTCCAGGCCATCCTTAATCATCTCACAGCTTCGTCTGATATGATAGGAATAGCGTTCCCACAAGCTTTCCATGGACTTTTCGCCATCCGTTTCCATCAAATCCTCCAGAGAAAGAAGCAGCGGCTTCGCAAGGCAGATCCGGGTTACATCCTGCAGGCAATATTCGATACCCGGTAGTGCGGTCCAGTTACATCCTACTTTCGCACGCATTCTGGCCAGTGCTTCCGGATATCCGCTGTTCATAAAGCCTTTGTTCAGACCACCGGAGCAGGAATAGCAGACCCCGGTTCCGTCCGCAAAGAGATATTCCACACATCGATCCATCAATTCTTCATTCAACCGATCATGGACGCGAAATGCAATATTACTAGGGATATTTAACCGGTGCATTCCTTCCAGTATAAGAAATGACATCCGACTCGCAATATCATGTCCGTCCGCCGGATTCTCGCCACCGATCTGCGAATAATGGGTATCATTGAACAGAAGACAGGCAGTATACCAAACTACCTCATCATCGTCCTGAATCCGCCCTGTAGCGATATCGGCTTCATAAAAAGGTCGCAGCAGTTCATCCAGTTGGCCCAGAGAACCGTTCGTAAAATACATCCGGTCAATACTCTGAAACCAGGTCAGAAACTGCATGGCTTCCCGCAGTGTCCGGGGTGGATTCTCGATTAGCCATTCGTTCATATCAGCGATTTCTCTCATGTTCTCCCGGACAAAGGAATCTGTCTCGGTCACTGCCTGTGCTCTGGCATAATCAACATGGCGTCGGATCCAATTCTGTGTAGCGATGACAATCCGTTCCTCACCATCATAGAACTCCGTCACCTCCGGTTGGTTGAATTCCCGGTAATATCTGATCTTCTTAAGCAGCCCGCCCCATCCAAGCTCCAGGCCGATCTTTAGGTCACCGCCCACATGGTTCATGGCATAGATACCGCGCATTTGAATATTATACCTTCTACACTCGTCTTCGATCTCATCCATACGGTGTTCCGGACGCCAGGGTCCGCCCACCTCTGCCGCCCCCGCCCATGCTCCGGCAAAGGCACTCATCGGATGAATATATACCGGATGAGCATCCAGGTAATTCGCAAAGGTTCTGCTAACCGCTTCCATCCCGGTACAAAGACCGCTCTTCTCCTCCAAAACCTTCTCATAATCGATTGGATTAGAAAATGGAACCCAACCATGGTCATCGTTGTCATAGGTGCCATTTCGGTCGATTTTCTCCTGATTGAATTCCAGTTTGGTTCGCTTTATAGAAGCGATTCTATCATTAAATGATGGCGTCATCATTGTCTTAACCTCCTGTGTCAGCCATTAATATAGCCTCGTTCGATGTTGTATACTTGTACCTGTCTTGCTGCTATTTTCTCCAATTGCTGTATCTGCTCTTCACCAGGAGTATAAAAGCTGTTCTGATATTCCATACCCAAAGCATCATATTTCACTTTTCCCAAACCATGGTATGGAATAAGCATATAATGAACCAGATTCTTCAAATCAGCCAGATATGCTGTGATATCCTCTATCTCCTGCCCGGAATCGTTGACTGATCCGATCACCGGAGTTCGAACGATAATGGGAATTCCTATACCGTCCAGACTCTTCAGATTCGCAAGAATCCGGACTCGGTCTCCGTGGATTACTTTCGCATAGATATCCTCTGAGAATGCCTTAATGTCATACATGACCAGGTCCAAATAGGGTAAAAGCTCTTTCAGATATTTAAAATCATAATTCCCCGCTGTCTGTAGTGCGGTATGTATCCCAGCTTCTTTGCACTGCTTCAGTAGTTCCTTGGCAAATTCCCATTGAAGCACCGGTTCACCTCCGGAAAGTGTAATACCACCACCGGAACGCTTATAATAAGGTTCATCCATTCTGATCTGCTCCAGGACATCTTCGACTGTCACCTGTCTGCCGGTGATAACCAAAGCATGCGAGTAGCAGGAATCGGCACAACGGCCGCAACCGATGCATAATTCTTGCTTTACCACATGTACGCCGTGTTCCATCCGGTGAACCCCCTCGGGGCAGACCGTAAAGCATCTGCCGCAACCAATACAGTGTTCCGGAAAGAATTCCAGCTGAGGTTTCAGAGAAAAAGTCTCCGGGTTATGACACCAGGCACAGCGGTTGGAACACCCCTTCAGAAATACTGTGGTGCGAATTCCGGGTCCATCATGGACAGAAAATCTTTGTATATCTGTAATCATTCCTTTCATAACAATGCATGCCTTTCTGATCTGCCATCAAGTCTCCTGCTGCCGGTAATTAACCCTTAATTCCGGCTGATGCAATACCTTGGATGATATACTTCTGGAAAAAGAGAAAAATCAATAACGGAGGAATGATAGAGATACAGGACAAACCGAAAAGCTTGGGAAAATCCCTGTCTCCGCTCATCTCCTGCAGCGAAGTTGCCAGCATACCGATATACGCAGGTAAAGTCGAATCCTTTACTCTGTTGATATACATAAACGGAGTGAACCAATCGTTCCAGGTACCCAGTGCGGTATTTGCTGCGATTACTGCAAGAATCGGCTTCTGCATAGGCAGAACCACTTTGGTAAGTGTTAACCGGAAATTACAACCGTCGATTTCAGCTGCTTCTTCAAAATCCTTGGGCAATGACTTCATGGACTGCATAAATAGGAATACCCATAAAAGTACACCCCAACCGAAGGGCAGATATAGTACCAGCGGATTATTGATCAAACCATGTCCACCCATACCCATCCAGTTGTTTCCACCAAAGAAGGGAAGTTTGGACATCATGACGAAGGAAGGGATCATCGTAAGCACACTGGGTACTACCTGTGAGCAAATGATAAATATAAGGAAAAGCTTCTTTCCCTTGAATTCATACCGTGCCATAACATAGCCAAGCATAATAGCTACCAATACATTCCAGAAGGTATACCAGGTTGTACGGGCAAAGGTATTGATTAACGGCGGGATACCTGTCTTACTGAATGCATAGAGGAAATTGCGAAACTCCGCTTTCTTCGGGATTGGAAGCAAGGTTCCCATATTACCGAAGTCTCTCTTATTGTTTAGTGCTCCCAGAAAAGAGTATATGAAAGGATATAGCATAAAGACAACAAGCACTAACATTCCAATGACCCAAACTATTTTTAATGTTTTACGAAGTACTTTATTCATTGTTATCTCCTTTCGATATAATGAAAAATGCCACGAAGGCGATGAGTACGGTTACCAGACCTAACACAGTCGAAGCAGCACCGGCCATTCCCATATTGAAGCTGATTACTCCATCCCGGTAGATGCGATACATCAGTACATCCGTCTTTCCGTAGGGATTGCCATGGGAAATCAGCATGACGACATCAAACATCTGCATAACACCAATTAAGCCGGTTAGAAGGATATACGCCGAGATAAAACGAAGTCCGGGAATGGTTATATATTTGACCTGCTGCACTTTACTGGCTCCATCTACCTTAGCTGCTTCATAGAGCGAAGCATCGATGGATTGAAGTCCACCCAGCCATATAATTGCTGCGGGACCGACCGAACGCCAAACAAAGAATACAATAATCCAGAATACCATCCAGAATTGACTGTAATTCCAGATAATCGGATCCATCCCAAGAGACTTAAAGAACATATTGAGCCCACCATTAAAGGGATTCAATAAGGCGATGAATACGCCTGAGGTGATTGCTGCCGCTGCAATATTCGGTATATATACCGAAGTACGGAAGAAGCCGCGTAACGGATGCTTGACATTTAATGCCAAGGCAAGTAGAAAGGAAAGCACCACATTTGCAACAAGGCAAAGACCACCCATCCACATTTGCCTGATTAACAAATCGATATAGTCTCTGGATCCAAAAAATGTCTTAAAGTTCTTCAATCCCACCCATTTTGGCAAGCCGTTCAAAGCATTAAAATCAGTAAATCCCAGTAATAGTCCAATCACCAACGGTAATAGACTCCATATTGCTATGTATAAGAAAAACGGCAGAATAACAGCATAAGCTCTGCGGCTTTGCCGTTGTTTTCTGGTTAAAACACGTTCCTGTCTGCCGGCCATCACCATCTCAGCACCTCCAAAATTGTTTCATACGATTATTTCGAAATAACATTTTATAACTATGTACATAAGTTATGGTTTTTCGCATTACCAATGCTTTATTCCATAAATATGGTGGGTGGATACCCACCCACCATACTAACAATCATTATTTTAATAGGTTTTCGATTTCAGCCTGTGCTTCATTACAGATCTGATCAATCGGATCATTTGTCATCGTTGTACGAGCTAGTACCTTAGTATTAATGATTTCCCAAACCTGAGCATCATTCTTATCAAAGGTTGTTAAACCTTTCACTGCACCACCCTTTAATGCTTCTGCTGCTGCCTGTAAAGTTACATCATCCGGATATTCAGCACTACTGTCAATGTACATATTTAAAGCAGAAGGTGTACCTTCTTTTAACCAGAATTTCTGAAGATCTTGATCGAGAAGTACACGGATGAGGTTGAAGCAGTCTTCCTTATTCTCTGCTGTTGTAGGAACACCTACATATACAGCACCTACCATACAGTTACCGACTACACCGCCTTCGGGAAGAGGAAGAGCCGTTACACCCCAATCAAAACCGTTATTAACCAATGCGCCTTTCTGCCAGGAACCGTTAACTGCAAAAGCAATGGTTCCCTTGTCTTTATCCTGGAACTGGCTCCAAAGTGGACCTTCGTCGCTGTTGTTACCAAGACCTGCGGGGAAGTTTGCATTCATATCTCTGATGAATTGAAGTGTCTGCTGAAGCTTGGGATCGGTTAAATTAATCGTTAATCCTCCACCAAAGTCTACGCCCATCTGACGGAAGAAAGGTGTGGCACGAAGAGATCCACCTGCATGAGGGAAGGAAGGAACACCACCACCGAATATCTCACCATTACCACTTGCTGTAACAGCGTCTGACATAGTTTTCCACTCATCCCAGGTCTTCGGAGGGTTCTCCGGATCAAGTCCTGCATTTTTAAGAAGGGTCTTGTTGTAGAACAATAAGAATACTGAGGATTTATAGGCTACAGATACCGGTCTTCCTTGGGGATCATAGATTAAGAAGGAAGGGTTAACCATATCCACGATATCCTGCGGTAATGGCTCAAGCATGCCTGAAGATGCATAAACAGGCATAAAAGTCTCACCGGCAACAATACTTGGAGCATTTCCGGACAGGATCAAGGAACGTTGTTTCTGATCTAAAGTCTCTGCCCATCCCCAATCAACATATTCCATCTCATAGTTGGGATACTGTTCCGCAATCTTCTCGGTAACACCGATGTAGAAGTTAGCACTCGGTGATAACTCTCTATTTTCAGCTGCTGCATTATCCTTTTCTAACTGAATCTGTTCCTCATTCAAGCCAACCTTCGGTGCAACCAGATGAATCTTCTCGGTTGAGGTCTCTGCTGCTTTGGTTGGTTCTACTGTAGCTTCTGTCGTTGTTTCATTTTCTTTATTTGTTTCTGTTGTGTCGTTCTCTTTCTGCGCCCCACATGCAGTCATGGTGAAAATCATCGTGCATGCCAATAACATTGCAATCAATTTTTTCATAATTATTCTTCTCCTATTCTTTTATTTACTATTCCGCCTAACACTATGAATTCAGGTCAAATTAGTTATCTCCTCTTTATTTCTTGTTCCTCCTTTCACCCCTTTTACCTGAACCATCCTTTACTCCTGTGACACCATGACGGTTTGATGTCAATAGGAATACTTAATTGATAAAATATACTTATTGCTGAATCTTATCAATATTGTATTTTTAAGGTGTGAATCTCAAAGGGCTTAAATGTAAGCTGTACTTCGCTTCCACACACTTTCAGAGGCTTAATCTCGCTCTCGCAAAGATCGGTTAATGCTATGTACTTCGGTGGTTGACCAAATCGTATGGTCTCTGCAGTTGATGTACCATGGCATTCATACAAACGTACGATAATATGGCTATTGTCCTCTGCTTTCTTAACCGCCTCGACTACTACATGATCGCTTTCTGTCTGAATAAAGCTATATTCTGCAGCACTCAGATCATAGGAATTTTCCTTCTGTTTCACTATTCTCAGAGGCATATTCAGTTCATAAGCAGCCTGAACTACTTTTCCTGTCATTGCATTACCTTCATGCGGATACAGGCTATAGGTGAATTCATGGAGACCTTGTTCCGCATCTTCATCCGGATAGGTCGGGCTTCGTAAAAGGTTAATATCCAGAACACTTTCATTCAGGTTATAACCATATTTACAATCATTCAGAAGTGCTACTCCATAATCGGCTTCAGATAGATCCACCCATTTATGCGCACATATTTCATACTTTGCCATATCAAAACCGGTATTGTTATGGGTCGGACGTTTTACCGAACCGAATTGAATATCGCAGTTTGCTTCCGTTGTATGTAATTGTAACGGGAAGGAGGACCGCAGCATCTTCCTTCTTTCATGCCAGTCTACCTTGGTCTCAAAATCCAGTCTGCGGCTGCCTTCCATTAGGATGATCTTCTGCTCAATCTGAGATGCTCCAAAACGGTATACCTGAACGACTTCTACCTTTGGCCCATCCACTGCCGCCTTCATTTCGATCAACTCGCAGGACATGGACGGTCTCTGATTATATTGGATGGAGAAATCCCAAGCATCACCACTATCATGATAGACAGTCAATCGATTCCCTGCCTGCTCTTCACTGAGTATCTGTCGCATTCTTTCTTTATCATAGATGGACCGAATGGAACCATCCTGATGAAAATCTACACGTAGGATATCGTTCTCTATACTAAGATCGGATGCCTTCATCTCTTTATACCCGTCACTATGGTGACTGATATCTTCGATATCATTGATATCATTGATATCAAAGATCGTGATTCCCATCGGCTGGGCTTCTATTTTCCTCCACCGCCCTTCTACCTTCACCCATTCGCTTCTCCTCCAGGAGAGTGTATTGGTGATATAGGGAGTAGACCGGCCAAGAGTGTTATATACTTTCTCTAACAGCTCCGTGGCTTCCTCCTCCATCTTCGCATAGCGGATAAGTGATTCTTCATATACCCTATGGATGGACGAACCGGGTAGGATGTCGTGGAACTGGTATAATAGCACTTCCTTCCATAACCTTTCCAGTGTATCCGCAGGATATGGCTCGTTTTTCTCAAGCTGAGCTAATACAGAGACAAATTCCAATTCTCGAAGTAGAATCTCCATTTTTCTGTTATAACGCTTGCTTCTTGCCTGAGTCGTATAGGTTCCCTGGTGCTTCTCCAGATAGAGCTCACCATGCCATTTTTTATAATTCTCCCTTTGCAAGGATAATCTGTCAAAAAATTGAATACTGTGTTCTTGCTTAACCGGAAGTAATCCTTCGAGATTTTTCTCCCGTTCCAGCCTTTCCAAATGCTCTTCGCCGGGACCTCCTCCTCCATCTCCGATACCAAAAAGCATCAGACATTCGTCGGCAATTCCCTTATCCATATATTCAACCTCGGCTTTATGGACAGAGGTTGGTGAGGCAGCAGAATTATAGGTTCCCTCCGGAGGCATATGAGCCAATACCTCACTACCGTCAATTCCCGACCATAAGAAAGTATGATGAGGGAATTTGTTATATATATTCCATGAAAGCTTCGTGGTCATAAAGTATTCAACTCCGGATTTTCGAAGTATCTGAGGCAATGCGCCGGAATAACCGAATACATCCGGAAGCCACAAGACACGCATATCCTGATCGAATTCCTTCTGAAAATACTTTTTACCATAGAGAATCTGTCGAACCAAAGCTTCCCCACCGGTAATATTGGTATCTGCTTCGACCCACATGGCTCCTTGTACTTCCCATCTACCTTCCTGAATCTTTTGCTTGATCTTCTTATATAAAGCGGGATAATCCTGTTGAACCCAGGCATATAACTGCGGCTGACTGGCACCGAAGATGTAATTCGGATATTTCTCCAATAGCATAAGTGCGGTTGAAAATGTTCTTGCTGCCTTTCGTCTTGTCTCCCGTAGAGGCCACAGCCACGCAAGATCAATATGTGCATGACCAATCGCGCTGACGGTCAGAGAAGCATCACCGCCTTGTTTATTCAATTCTTTGGTTAGAACTTCTCGTGCATCTCTGGCTTCCTCTTCCGAATATTCATTCATAATCAAAGAAGCTTTATTCAGAGAATGTATGATACTATGTAATCTTGCACTGCCTGCCGGCAGATTACTTACCAAGTCAATCAATACCTCAAAGTCATAATATAGTTCTTTTAACACTTCACTGCATATGGCAATATGTGCTTCCAGAACACGTCCGGAGTCCTTGTATTTGCCAAAGAGATCGTTACAGCCTGCATCTGCCCATAGATCGATTATCTCACCGCCGAGAGCATGCTCCGTTATCTCAACCACTCTTTTGCCGGGCTTACCGAGACTTAAATCAAATTCTGAACTTACATTGGTCAAACCTTGGACCGGACATCCTTCGGTGTCCACTATACAGGCTTCACCACTGATATCAATCAGTAAAACTACTTTCTTACCGGCTACTGCTTTCGGTATCTCCCCTTCAAAGTGAAACCAGGCACAGTCCCATATCTCACCCCAGCTTTCGCCGATCGTGAGACTTACCTTCTCTCCTATGTATCGCTGATCAAAAGATACCGGTTCCCGGGTCTTATATATAGTGATTTGTAATGGTTGAAGCTTTCCGTAAATTGCTCGTTCAATAGCACTCATGGTGTTTATTAGATCAGGCTTTATCTCCTCGATTGGATACGGCATATTCGGTCTCCTTGCAGATTTGCGTATTGCATCTTGTGATATATTATATCAGTTGATATACGTTATATATTAGTTGATATGTATATAATATTGCATATCACTCGTATTGTCAATACACATTTATGAAAAATTCACAAAAGAATTTTACAAAGTAAAAACAACCTCACAATAAAGGAACTCTTCGGCTAGAATTAAATCCTGGCCAATGTGGTTCGCTTTATTATGAAGTTGTTTTATAATGCTTATTCCTTTTTATTATTTTATTTCTTTTACACTATCTCTTTCGACGATTGCTGTCTTAATCCGAATTGTTCTGGGCGGAGTGTTGCTGTCTGCAATCTTATCCATCAATACCTCTACCGCTCTTACACCAAGTTCCTCTACCGGCTGCTTGACCGTTGTCATCTTCAAAGGAATATAGCTTAAGATCTCGTTATCAGTAAAACCGATAATGGACAGATCCTGTGGTATAACCTTACCTAGCTCCCCTGCTGCATAATACAAATATACGGCAATATAATCATCCGCACAGAAGACTGCGGTAAGACTTTCGTTGTTAAGCAAATAGTTCTTCAATTCATCGATAAATACCATATTATCGCTGGTTTGCACACTTTCGACGCGAATTCGTTTGCTTGCTTCCATCATACCCGCCATATACCCCTGATAACGTTCTTCACGGCTGGTAACATTCGTGATGCTCTTCGAGATGAACCCAATTTTGGAATGTCCTTTTTGAATCAAGTAGTTCACTGCATCCTTCGCACCTTGATAATGATCATGGCAGATGCTATCGAATTCAATTTCTTTAAATACTCGGTCAACAATCACGATTGGGTAATTGCGAACCTTATAATTCAACAGTTCGATACCGCAGGTATTATTATCTCCCGGGAATAAGATCACACCTTTGATCTCCGGCACCTTTGCTACTTCCGCTAGAATCTGCTCTTCCTTCTCACTAATTCCATCTGAATACTTAACAATAACATGATAGTTATAGTTCGAAGCATCCTTTAATATTTCATTTACAATATTCCCGCAATAAGAATCCAGTTTAGGAATAATCAGAGCTAAGTAATTCGCTTTTCCCGCCGAATAATTCGATACACTGTTGGCATCGACCATGCTACGGATCTTGTTCAAGTCCACATCAGCCAGAAAGCTTCCCCTTCTGGGAATCCGGTATATGATATGTTCGTCAGCTAAAGAGTTAAGAGCGAGCTTGCTTGTCATTTTACTGACACCACACAAATCAGCGATTTCACCCTCCGAAGGCAGAAGCTCATTTGAGCCGATCTGCTTCTCAATAATTAATTACAGAATCTCATTACGGACCTTATTGTACAGTGTGTCTGAAGAATTTCCCTTGCCCACACTCTTCTCATCCGTATATCTGCTTTTTTCTTTCATTTTTCACCCGCATCTAAAATATGTATTTGATATATGATATATCATTGATATAGATTATACCAGATGATTGGCAAACAATAAATAGTTAATATTTTATTTTTCTAATTATTTCAATTATTTTGTATTTTTCTTGCTTAATAATTTCAAACTCAATGTATTATAATGCATTAGGTAAATATACCCCCTAGGAAGAATGCTCTTCTGCCTCCCAGCAATAACTTTTAGAGCATAACATTGTGCCTATTCTGGATGCATTACAAAAGAACCGACAGCTTATTGCGAGCTAATCGGTTCTTTACAATATTATTTAAATCAGAAAGTTTGTTATTCGCAGTTTATAATCAACCTCTTTGCCGGTAAGATTGAAGAAGCATTCATAGAGAATTCATCCAGTCCATATTCAACCAAGATAGGAATCGCTGTTTCATCTCCCGCCATCTCTCCACACATACCAACCCATTTACCATACTTATGAGCAGCATCGATTGTCATCTTAATCAGGCTTAATACTGCTGGGTGCATTGGATCATAAATATAGGACACCTTCTCACTCATACGATCCACGGCTAAGGTATATTGTATCAGATCATTTGTTCCGATTGAGAAAAAATCCACATGACGAGCTAATAGGTCGGCACAGATTGCAGCTGAAGGTATCTCCACCATGATGCCCCATTCAATATGATCCGAGTAACTTATTCCTTCCGCTTCTAACTCTAACTCACACTCACGAACAAGCGATTTTGCTGACAAGAACTCTTCCAGCCCCGAAATCATCGGAAACATAACGCTTAATTCTCCATGGACAGAAGCCCGCAGAAGTGCTCGAAGCTGAACCTTAAAAATATCCTTTTGATCTAAGCAGAATCTGATTGCACGGTATCCAAGGAACGGATTCATTTCTACCGGAAGATTCAAATAAGGAAGTTGTTTGTCGCCACCGATATCGAGAGTTCGAATCACCACTTTCTTTCCTTCGGAATGCTCCAGGACATAGCGGTAGCTTTCGTATTGCTCCTGCTCAGAGGGCGCTTCTTTCCGATCCATATATAGGAACTCAGTCCGGAATAGACCTACACCATCGCCACCGTTTTCCATCACCTGATCAATGTCTTCCGGTCTACCGATATTCCCTGCTACGTATATTCTCTTCCCTGATTTGGTTGTAGTCTCAGTAGATCTCAGCTTTTTAAGGCCTTCGATCTCCTCATTGTAATCCTTCCTTTTCTTATAATATTCTGACAGTACTGTTTCATTTGGATTAATGATCACTGAACCGGTTATCCCATCCACTATGACCTTATCCCCATTCTTAAGAACTGTAGTAATATCTCTCATTCCGACCACCGCGGGTATTCCCATAATTCTTGCCATGATGGCAGTATGAGAAGTCTTGCCACCCACATCTGTTAAGAATGCCACCACTTTGCTTCTATCAAGCTGTGCGGTATCGGAAGGGGTTAAATCATGAGCAACTACAACTGTATTATCCTTGTGTATCAGAATCTCATTACGATTACCGGCCAGATTACCCATTAGCCGACCTGCCACATCTTTAAGGTCTGTTGCTCGTTCTCTTAAATATTCATCCTCCATTGCATCAAATATCGTAATGAATTTATCCGTAACGAGAGTGGTAGCTTTGATCGCATTTTTGCGGTTTACTTCTATCTCCGATAGAATTGAAGTCATAAGCTCAGGATCCTCAAGCAACATAATATGTGCTTCAAAAATTGCAGCCTCATCCACACCAATGGACTGTTCCGTATCAACCTTAATCTTCTCCAATTGATTCTTAGATAGCTTGACCGCTGCTACAAATTTATTTTTTTCAGCTTCTATATCAGTTACTAATTCATCTGAAATGATCACCTGATCTTGAATCTGTAATAATACTTCGCCGATCGCGTATCCTTTTGATGCCGGTATCCCGTTCTTCATTTCAACCTCCATATTGTAATCACACTGCCGACTCTTAATTTCATATTAACTTAACATGCTTGCCCAAGTGTAAATTATGCTTTTCAATAATTCACACTATTCGCCTAAGCCTGATTCAATCAGCTCCGAAAGGCTTTGTAAAGCTTGTACTTCATCCTCTCCGTCGCATACTAAATCAATTTCCGTTCCACAGCTTATCCCGGCGCTTAATATACCTAATATCGATTTGACATCATAGGTTTTCTCTGCCTTGATAATACTGATCTTAGCCTTGAATTTTGATGCTGCTTTCACCAGATTACTGGCCGGTCTTGCATGAAGACCTGATTTATTCACAACTACTATATTATGTTCTACCATTTATTCCTCCTGAGCTTTATCTTCATACACGCTATACCTATCAATCCTTCGAATTAGTCTCTCCTAGATATCTTCACTTCCACAGTAACCGAATACCAATCCTTATTGAAATATGTTTCTGCATACTCAATTATCTTCCCTGCTTCATCAACCGTATTTCTTTTAACAAAGAAGGTATCTGAATTCTTTTTTATGTTCATCAGCTTAGCAATCCTACTATCAGTTAATTCTTTTACAGAATAATTCTCCGTTGCACCTTCCGGAATAATATTATTCTCAGCCAGTGTTTTGTAAAAAGATTTATTTTCATAAATTCTCTGAGCCTGATCAATCGTAATCATACTACTATCCATATATGAGCTCTGATATGCAATCGGTTCATTATTAACAAGTCTGATTCTCCGAACACATATAATCGGTTGTGTGGGAGCGATTGAAAGTTTCTCTGCGATACTTTCATTGACAATCTCTTCGATTTTATCAACCTGCATATCAATAATATATCCCTGCTGCAATAATTCATCACTAAAACTGATTGAAGTTAGTTTACGGTTCATATGTTTTTTAGCAACAAAGGTCCCCAAGCCCTGAACACCAATCAAATATTCTTCATTAATTAAATCATTAAAGGCTTTTCTGACTGTTATTGTCGACACGCCATATTTCTTCTTTAGTACTGATTCACTGTCAACTTTATCACCGGGCTGCAAGATACCTGTCTTAATCCCATCTATGATATCTTGCTTAATCTGTAAATACTTCGGGACTTTATATTCCATAAACTCTTATTCCTCCTAATATGTTAACATAACAACTTTCAATTATTATAACATATCAATGTGAAAGTGCAAGATAACTCATGCCGGAAAGATCGAAACTGAAGTCTTTGTAGTCTCAACAGACCGTTCAGCAAGCTCCTTAATTGACAACTCACTGTCTGCACTCATACTTAATTCTAAAAATGCCATCGTATTCAACCCAGCTACAGTGTAATACTTTCCATTACTTACAGCACTTAGCTCGGCAGCTACGCGAAAAGGTGTTGCGCCGAGTAGATCACAGACAAACAGTATTTTATCCTCCGAAAAACTCTCAGTCAAATTTACTACCTTCTGTTGGAACGAAGCAAGATCATCATCCTTCGTCAGATCAATGAAGTGCATAGCTTCACAGGGACCTGCGATCATCTCCATGTTCAGTCTGACACCTTCGGCATAACCACCATGTCCTAACACAATAATTTTTATCATACGCCTCTCTCCTTAACTATATTACAATAACCTCATATGACAGTTCGATGCCAAATTATAGAATAACTCTTCACGGCATCTTTGTGATAATAGAGACCTTAATATTTATTTGCGAATACAAAGGTCTCTATCTTCTTTCAATAAGTATCAAATTCTTACCTTGCTTTAATCAGAACCACATACTACACACTCGTATGCAATCAGTCCCAACTATCAACTATGCATAAAAACCGGTTGCATATCCTATAAAAGTAAGAATAACAGCCAATACAAGGATAAGACCCATTAATTTCAGAGGTGACCATTTTTTCTTCGAATATAAGTAATATACAAATAAGGTTAATAACAAAGGTAAAACCTTAGGGAAGATTGAGTTAACAATCTTATCGGCATCGAAGATCACCTGATTTGTTAACAACTCACCTTTGGTAGCATCAAATACATCTCTGATGATCTGAATCGGTAAAGTGAAATTAACAAAGGATGCTGTCAGGGCACCAACAACAATCAAACCAAGTACAGTCATAGTATCCGTCAGCGAATTCATTCTACCATTTGACATAAAGCCTTGCATTCCTTCGATACCAGATTTGTAGCCTAGCTTAAACAAGTTCCAGCTTAGAATACCGGTGCCGAGAGGATAAACCAACATATAGATTACCGGCCCTAACCAAGCTACAGACTCGGAGGTTTGAGATATTGATAAGCATATGGTCAAAAGGATCGGGATAAAGGTTGCAACCCATAGAGAATCGCCGATTGCTGAGGTTGGGCCGATTAAAGCGACCTTAACACTACTAATTAATTCAGGAGTACAGGAACCATTTGCATTTGCCTCCTCCAAGCCGCAAACAACGCCATTACAGATAGCTCCGACTTGTGGCTCTGTATTAAATAAAGTAATATGTCTCCTTAGTGCTGCTGCTTTGTCTTCCTTTTTCTCATATAATTCATCAATTACAGGAGCCATAGACTGACCAAACGCCATTCCCTGCATACTTTCTGCTTGTTGTGAACAACCATTCCAGAAAAACCAACGGAAGAATGATTTTTTAAGAGTCTTTTCACTTAATTTTTTCATTATAATGTCTCCTCCCTCTTCGATGAAATGCTTGTATTAGCAACATAGTACAGTATGGCGGTGATAATTGCTACAACAGCTACTGCCATCGTACTTAGATTGAAATAAGTAACCAAAATAAATCCAGCCAAGAAAATGATTACATGATATTTCTTCTTCAATAAGAAGGAAAGAATAATTCCCATACCTAAAGCAGCCATCATGCCACCGAAAACACCTAACGCGGTAGTAACCCAGCCAGGAATAATGGATGCAAAATCACCCTGTCCGGATGCTGCAGTCATGGAGGTCAATACTATGACAGCTGGTATAAAACGACAAGCAAACCCGATTAGCTGTCCTAATACAAGATTGGGAATAAACATCTTCTTGGTTTCTCCTGCTTCCGCATATTTATAAGCGACTCTATTTAACGGTAGATTCAAAGCATAAGAAACATTCCACATGATTTGTCCAACCAAACCGCCAATACCCGCAAATACAACTGCTAATCCGATTACCTGAGTTACATCTAGGCCTTTACCAAAAACCAATGCTCCTGCAACACCGATGTAAGTAGCATAGGATAGATCCCAAGCAACAGCACCTCCCGGTGTTACGTTACCCATATACATGATTTGCAATGAAATTCCCACCAATACTGCGGTCTGTACATCTCCCATAATGAGTCCGACAATTAATGATGCAACTAACGGTCTTCCCAAGGTATACCAGCCTATGGTATTACCGACAACAGAACCGATGGAACCCAAATACACAAATAGTGCGATTAAAATAATCTGATAAATCTGCATAACTTCTCCTCCTCCAAATTATATAGTTTTTCGAAATGCTTCCCAACTAGTTTTCGATGTCGCAGGTAATTGTTGAAAACAAATATCTGCACCCCCAGCTGCCAACCCATCAATAATTGCAACGTCTTGATCACTCAGATAGAAGATACCGGTTGCTCCACTCACCTTATGGATTGTGCCATCACGCTTTGCCAGATTACCGAGTATCACTTGTTCTGAATGCTTTATCACCTCCTTGATTTCCTCCAGTTTGCCCGGATACTTTACTATTACCAAGCGATTTACATTACCTTCGACCTCCAGTATCTTCTTTGCCTCCTCAACCGTAACGATATGTGTCTTGTAGGACGTTGGAACCCCCATGGTCATAATCGACTTCAACACCGGATTCTTAGCACTTTCATCGTCAATAGCAATGATCTCCTTTATGGAAAGTGTAGGGCACCAAGCAACTATTGTCTGACCATGAATTAATCTGTCATCAACTCTGATATACGTCTTAGCCATTCATGTTCTCCTTTCATTCTTCCTAAAGATAGCATTTGATTATAGTTCAATGCATCTTCTGATAAAGCCTTGTTTCTCTGATATTCTTTTCTTAGCCTCCTCCCTTGATATACCGGTAAGGATCATAACTATTGCTTCTTTGATAGAAAATTCAGTAGATTCTAATGTTATCTCAGCTGTTCCAAAATCACAGCCGGTGCTCTCCATTACAATTCGCTTTGCCCGTTCAATCAGTTTTAAATTAGTCGCTTTCATGTCGACCATAAGATTTCCATAAACCTTGCCAATCCCAACCATGGATGCCGTTGATATCATATTCAAGATAATCTTCTGACAAGTCCCAGCTTTCAATCTGGTTGAACCTGTTAATATCTCCGGTCCGGCATCGACCTCAATCACTTCATCAGCATAGATTGACATCACAGAATTCTTATTACAAGAGATTCCAATGCATCTTGCTCCTTTACTCTTCGTATACTTTAATGCACCAATCACATACGGAGTCCTTCCCGAGGCTGCAATTGCTACTACAACATCAAGTTCTCCGAGGTTAATCTTCTCCAAATCTTCGGCTGCTAATTCCTCTGAATCTTCTGCACCCTCGACTGCTTTGACAAAAGCTTTTTCTCCTCCTGCAATGATACCGATCACTTCATCGGTAGTAGAAAAGGTAGGTACACATTCGACTGCATCTAAGATACCAAGTCTGCCACTTGTTCCTGCACCCATATAGATCAATCTGCCACCATGCTTAAGAGCTCCTATCACTATTTGAATACTTTTCTCAATCTGTGGTAATGCCTCATGAATGGTATCTATTACCTTCTGATCTTCCTCATTCATAATCTGAAGCAATTCCATCGTTGACATAGTATCGAGAGCTAAAGTTTTCGGATTACGCCGCTCTGTATTAAGGTGGTCAATTTTAACATTATCCATTTTGCTCACCATAACATATTCTCAATCAGACTGGCGTACATATAGGTAACTGTATGTCCGGTGTGATTCGATTCGATCTGGCGAACCTTACCGATGGTGGAATAGTACTCCCGGTAAGGAAAGTCATTAATCTCACCTTGAAATACCGAGTATTCTTTGAGACCACTATACCATCTCTCAAGCTCCTCCGGTTCCAGCTTAAAATATGCCTGTGGAATAAAGCCTACTAAATCTTCGAAGTTTTCACCATATACCAGTCGAATGGAACTGCCTTTCTCCCTGAGATGCTTTACTGCTGTAGTCACAGCATCATGTGTATTAATGTGTCTGGGATGCATGGATCCTCGCCAGTGAGTAATAACTAGTTCAACCTTCTCTTCTTCGAAGTACTTCTCTAATCTGGTTGCAAATTCTTCAAGGGAAGGCATATTACTCGATACATACCCCAACCATATCGTATCTCCACCTAATTTCTCAGCTGCTCTTTTATTTTGATTCAATAATTCCTTCAAATATTCACTCTTCGCTTCTTCAGTAGCATTGGGATCTTCAAGTCGTCCCTGTGTTACATGAATATAAGTGCAATGAGCTCCAGTCGCTGCATATTTTAATAATATCGGTCCGCCTAAAATCTCTGCATCCAACGAATGTGCTCCAATACTAACCGCTCTTTTGATTTGACTCATAATTACTTCCTCCTTAAATTGTCTTCTGATAATCTAGAAAGGTACGAATGGCAGTAACCCCATGTCTTTCGTAAAATCTCCTTCCCGGAGCATCCGTTGACACAAAATACAAATGATAGATGCCTCTCTTCTTCATCTCCCACTGCATAACATCGAACAGGATACCTCCAATTCCAAAATTACGAACCTCATCCTTTACTCCGATGGGACCAAAACGCATCGGATTGCCGTCGATCATTCTCATACAGAAGCCGACGATCTGTTGCTTTGCATCCAGTACAAGCAAAATACAATCCTCCGCAGTATTATTCTGCATTGAGATCAGAGCGTTTCTTTTCCAACCACCGCCAAACTCAGTTTTTAAGAATTCAAGTAATTGCAAAGAGTAGCTGTAATCAAAATTAATAAACGAAAAGCCTGCTTCCTGCGCTTTCTTCAGCCTATCCTGTGTCTCATCGCTGATCTGATAATCATGTAAATCCTTACACATCGAATAGCTTTCTTTACCTGCTTGATATCCTAATTGATCGAAGAAATGGATCGCAGCTTGGTAACTTTCCTTATCTATTCCGGGAAAGAAGTAATTCGGGCTATAAGCGCCAAGTATCACCGTCTCAACTCCCAGTGCCTTCAGCTTCTCCTCTGCCTTATTGACCAGTTGGGTTCCAACTCCTTTTTCCCGATAATCCCCGTCAACAAACACAACATTAATCCATCCCTTTGTTGGTTCCAGTCCTCTCTCAAGATATGGAAATTTTCTTTTTGTTGCGAGTAAAAATCCTACCAAACGGTCATTTTCTACTGCGACAAAACATAAATCCGGATCAAAATTATCATCAAACAAAATTTGTTTACGAAACTTATGTAAAGTAACCGCATCCGCGATTAATGTCTTATTCCACAACTCAACGACATTCTTTTCATAGCTTTGATTATAATTTAGTATTTCCACTATCTCTCCTCCTTCAAAATAATATATATCGTTCCTTGTTATATTAACATGTTAATATATTAAGTGATTTCATTGTAGCATAGTATTTTTTAAAATGCAATGGTTATCTATGACATTATTTATTATTCCTCATAAAAAACCTCCCATCCAATTCCTTATGCTTTAAGGAAGCGAATGAGAGGTATATTTATGGGCAGAAATGTATTATTTAGTAGCCTGCATTATCATGATCCTGTTTTGCACCATAATAGGAGTATTTGTGCTTCAGATTGCTATCAAAAAGCAATGGACTCCGATCACCTCTCCAGGATAGATTGTCTGCAAAGCCCCAGTAAGTAATTCCGGATACTTTCGTAGTGCCTTCTGCATTTCCTTCAATAATCTTATTGATCAGCTCATAGTAATACTGACCCTGAGCTTTCAAATTATCCTCAGTGGCACTCAGGACATTCTGCCAGGTACCAAGGCTGATATCCAGTTCGGTTATCTGTACATCAAGTCCAAGGGCACTGAATGCTTTTAAAGTCGTCATATAGCTGCTTATGGAATCTTTTGTGTATAAGTGACCCTGACATCCTATACCATCAATCAGAGAACTTCCATCCTCAGCCACCAAAGACTTGGCTAATTTGACAATGTGCTGAGTCTTAAATTGTTCATTGTAGTCATTATAATATAGCTTTATGCTTTCCGGAGCATACTTATCAGCATAGGAGAAAGCATACCATATATAATCGTCGCCAATAATCTGCTTCCACAAACAGTCGCGGTAAGAACCATCCTCCATAATTGCTTCGTTTACTACATCATAGGCATAGAATATATCTGAATAACCAAGTGAGTCCAGTTGTTCAAAGACTTGCTTTATGTAGCTCTCCATTCGAGCAAGCATGGTGTCTCGATCAACCAATCCTTTTGATTTGTCAAAACCTTGATAGAAGATCCAATCCGGAGTCTGGCTGTACCATACCAACACATGACCACGCACTGACATTCCGTTGCTTTTCGCCCAGTCGAGAAGTTCCGTTGTCTTCTCTGTGAATTCAACCGTAAGCTCTCCGGTCTCCAAGCTCTTTGACTTACTCAGAATATAGTCCGGTTTCGTAAAGTTCTCCAGTGTAATCTGGTTAAAATTCTCTGTAATTATGTCCGCATATTTACTCGCTGCTATCATAGTATCGGATAAGCAGGTGCCTGCCTTAATGCCATACTGTGCATACACGTCCTTGATTCCACCTTCCACTACTGCAGTTGCCTGCACAGATGCTTCTTCCGTTGAGACTTCCTTTTCTGATAAGTCTTCCGTTTTTGAATCATTACTTTCTACTGTTTCCTCTACCTCTGCTGCATTAACCGTTTCCGATGTCTTCACTTCTGCTGCGGTCTCCGTACTTTCCCCTGCGGTAGCCTCCGTATCTGCAAGCTGGTTATAATTTGTTTTAGAACAACCCGCTACCGTTAACAGTAGCAAAAGCACCATCATAATCGATAAAACTCTTAATAATTTTTGTCTCATCTTATCCTCCTATATAACCTTAATATATCTCAACAAAATATAACATTTCTAAACATTTCTGTCTAATCAAATATTGTGCTCTTTTCTGCATGAAATGGCAAATAATAGTCCATATGCCGCCTTGTTCATGGAGTAGGGAGTTTGATTAATAATTATTTGAATACGAGTTGTGCAAAGTTATAGAAACCAAGATACCAGACATTGAAATCATGTGCACCGGGTACCTCCTGCCACATGTAATTCTCATTCTCGGTAAGCTTATCCGTCAGATCGGTAAGTCCATTTACCGCATTTGATGCACTTGCCAAAGCTACTCCATCGCTTATTCCACAGATATTATAGAATAAATGAATATCGTATTTTTCATAATTTTTGAGTTTAGATGCTATATCAGAGGCTGAATATGTTGTCGGACATGCAGAGAATGCTCCAAAGTAACTAATGATATCCAGAGATTCACACATACCGATATTAATTGTCTGCATCCCACCCATAGAAAGACCAGCCATGGCACGATGATCCCTTGCTTGTGTAAGATCATAGCCGCTTTCGCTATATTCTGCATAGGTAGAATAATGACCATCAATGTAAGGAATTAGATCGTTTCGTAGCTCCTGACCGAATAGGTAAAAGGAATTGTAGTCCGCAGAGGAGCTATTGTCTGTGCTGGAACGACCATTCGGAGTGACGATAATAAATGAATCTATATTGTCCTTGTAAGCGAGGTTATCCATAATTGCCTTTACCATTGAGCTGTCACTATTCATACCCCACTCATTGATATCGCCTCCAATACCGTGCATCAGATAGAGAACATTATACTGCTGGCTCTCATCATAGCCATAAGGAAGATAGACATATGCATCCTTAATCATCTCTGACTTATCACCAAAGTAATCATAGGTCGTGTATGAAATCTTCTCAATGGTACCGCCTGCGGTATCACATCTGGCACTGTATTCTGCCGGTATCTGATCTGATATCTCAGTAGTAATGATTTTCTTAGTATCTATGCCATTCCCTGAAGCAACGACAGTCTCTGAATCAACGGCAGTCTCTGTATCATCGACAGTCCCTGGTTCCGTTGCTTCCTTGATTGCTGCTTTGTCGGTCTCACCTTCGATTGCCTTCTCTATCTCAGATGCCTTAGTATCAGGTTCTACTTCATCGATATCAATTGATGCTTCGTCCTTCTCTTTATATTCACCCTGATTTCCGTTTGAATTAGATTTTTCTGTACCGGAACATGCGATAAATACGAGTGATGTTCCAAGTATTATTGCACTAACAAATAACCTTTTTCTCATGATTATTTCCTCCCAGAATAATTACTGATTTAAAGATCATACCAGAACTTCCAAAATCAATTATTGCATCTTTATGTAAATAGTAAATGATCTATCATTTTAATCTTTTGATTTATTCTCATATGCTGTATAATAATTGAAGAAAATTACATGAGGTGCCTATGATAAAGCTTTATTATGTTGTTATGGAATCGGTCCTGGAGGATGAAATTATATACGATTTTGAACATTTGCCATGCTGGGGAATTTCCGTCTTCAATGTACCGGTTCGGATAGAAGTGAATGGAGAATTAAGGGATTACGCTGCCAATACTGCAGTCGTATATGCCCCTGGTCAGAAATGCAAGATTCTGTCTTCTAATCATTATTATTCCGAGGATTGGATTCGTTTCGAATGTGATGAGCCATATATGACAGATGCCTTCTTACCTTTTGGCATTCCGTTTACCATTACAAATCCCTATAATATTAAGGATCTTTTTCGCCTCATCGCATACGAAAATATTGCTGGTTTTCAGAGTCGTGAGATGTCGATCAATCAGTTGATGACTGTCCTTCTGAATAAGCTTCATGAGTTTGCAGTACAACAGCCTATCTCGCCGCTCATTCAGGAACTGATAAAGCTTCACGATGATATCTACCTTAATCCGGGTAAAAAATGGACAGTACCGAATATGGCCAATGAGCATAATCTAAGTGTTGGCTACCTTCATACCGCTTATAAAGAGTTCTATGGAATTTCCTGCATGAATGATGTTATAAATAGTCGCATCCAGCATGCGAAGCAGCTACTTGAATACAGCAGCTACTCAATCAAAGAAATGGCCGATATCTGCGGATATAATAATAGCGAACATTTTAGCAGACAATTCAGCAAGATTGTAGGGGTCTCATTGATAGAATATCGAAGGAACTGCAAGAAGCGGTGATGGGAACTTGGAGCACTCCTGTTGCTATAAATAAAACCCGCTACACTTATAAAAGTATTGCGGGTTTTAAGCTACTATACACTCTATTCATCAAAATCATCATACACTGACATATCATCTGCTGTTTTCTTTACTACATTTGTCACTTTCTTTTTGGTGGTTCGCTTATATTTTTTCTTACGATCCAGCTCCTCTAATACTCGTTCTTCCTCATTCAATCTTGCCAGTTCAATCCTTCTTTTTTCTTTCTCATCTTCTAATTTTTGTTTTTTGGACTCAATCATGGTCAGACTTTCTGCTTGCAGAGAGCTCTCTTCAAATCTTAAATATTGTTCAAAAGCATCGGGAAATTGAAACCTTTTGTTTCCCACCTGATTATGAAATTCGACGGTTATTTTGCCTATCTCTTCTTCTATAATTAGTCCTTTTCCAAATGTTATGTGTTCAACATTCTCATTAATTAATGATTTCATTGTTTACCTCCGATATCCTCTTGGTTTATGCTGTCGCTGTGAAACAAATGATATTTTACATTTTATTACATTTCCTTTTTCTATTCTATCATATTAATACGGTTTTGGTAAGTAAAATCTATTCATTTTTGGAATCTTCGGA
>JAGFXQ010000347.1 GCA_017861355.1 Bacillota bacterium | reverse complement strand
CATGTAGCTGACTGTTACTAATAGGTCGAGGGCTTGACCTAAAAAATGGTTTGTTAACAATGTATTCTAAGAATACAAAAATCGGATGTTTTAAATATCATTTTCGTGTGTAGTAAAAAGTCAATATAAAACAGAAAAACCTTGGTAGGATTTCTGTTTTTTCTGTTATTATGAAGTAACATCATCTATTCCTCGATAGCTCAATGGTAGAGCACACGGCTGTTAACCGTGGGGTTGTAGGTTCGAGCCCTACTCGGGGAGTTAACAATCGAATACTTATTAAGAATAATAGTCACTTAAAAATGATTTTCATCTTGATAAATTGTATTTGTGTTGTTATAATAAAGTCAAAATTAAATATGGCGATATAGCCAAGTGGTAAGGCATAGGTCTGCAACACCTTGATCACCAGTTCAAATCTGGTTGTCGCCTTGAAAAAGAAAAGACGTATCACGTGAGTGTTACGTCTTTTCTTTTAGGAAGACTTCAGATTTGAACTATGGTCAACATCTGGTTGTCGCAAGAAAGACTTCCGATCTGAACTGTGTGAAAGAACTGTTTGCACTCTCTTTTATATTAGTTTGTAATCCTTAAAAAATATTACTTGTGAGGTATACGAAAGATGATTGACTTAAAGAAGAAACCTACCTTGGTAGGAGATAAAATAGTACTACGTCCCTTTCAAGAGGACGATTTCAGCTACATGGAAGAATGTTTGATGGATCCGGAGGTAATGAAATTTACCGGGAGCGATTCGGATTATGACAGAGATTTTGTCCTAGAGTGGTATAATACTAGGAATATTCAGGAGGATCGTCTTGATCTGGCGATTGTAGATAAGCATCGACAGGTTCCCGTCGGAGAAGTAGTGATTAATCTGTACGATGAGAAGAAGCATAGTATGAATTTCCGGATCCTGATCGGCCCGAGGGGAAGAGACCAAGGTTTCGGATCCGAGGCGACGAAGCTTATGATTGATTATATTTTCCGGAATACGGACTTAAAGCAGATTACGCTAGGTGTGTATGCATTTAATGCGAGAGCCCGAAGAGTGTATGAGAAGATTGGATTTGAACTGGAGAGTATTGATAAAGATGATCTTGAGTATGAAGGTGAATTGATTGATGCTTATAATATGGTGCTAACAAGAGAAAGATGGCTTATTATGTAGCGGTAAATGATTTATTTTGATCAACGGTAAATGATTTATAAACATCGACTTTTTGTGTGTAATATGGTAAGGTTATTATAGTTATTTGGAAATGATGCCTTATATTATTAATAAAATAAAGAGAAAGTGAACCCAATCCTATGCATAATTATATCGAAACATTTTGCAATGACATTCTTTTTCCGAAGGAAGCAATCGAGGATTTATTACACAAGTATAATGAATTATCGGCAAAGGATGATCTTCTGAAAAAATTTAATGAGTTGGTAGAATACTATCCGAATTTTAATAGTAAAGAGGAGTATGATTCAATTTTTGCTAAGCTGGATGAGATTGCTAAGCTCTCAGGGATACATAACTATTCGGTTCATATGCTGTATTTAATCGCTTTATCCATTCATACAAAAGAAATATATGATGAGAGAAATATTCCGCTTGATGTTTATCTTGCTTCAATGACAGATTTAAGAGCTAAATTAATGG
Organism: Bacillota bacterium; assembly: GCA_017861355.1. Classification (GTDB taxonomy): domain Bacteria; phylum Bacillota; class Clostridia; order Lachnospirales; family Lachnospiraceae; genus Mobilitalea. The sequence goes on along the minus strand of JAGFXQ010000347.1, from coordinate 2,142 downwards.
AGTGTAATGAACTGCATGGAGTGTGGGGAACAGCGGTTGCCTGGTGGGAGATCGATTTATTCAATCTGAACTTAATTGCATTAGGACGCTTGCAATATGAATTAATTCCATTTTCGGGAGAATATACAGACGGTAAACATCATCTAAGGCAAGGTGATATGGTATTAAATGTTCATATTCCTTCCCTTGGTCCTTTATTATATGATGATTGTAAAGAATCATTTAAAAAAGCAGCGCTTCATTTTCAAGATGATTTTAAAGATAAGCCGGTGGCGTTTGTATGTCATTCATGGCTTCTCTATCCGGAACATAACGAGTTCTTACCTCCGAATTCCAATATCTTAAAATTTATGTCCTTCTTTGATATTATATCCTCCGAAATCAGCGAGGATAAGTCGGATCTATGGAGAGTGTTCTATAAAGATTGGGAAAAAGATCCGGTCGACCTACCTAGGAACACATCCATACAAAGGGCATATGCTGATTGGCTTATGAAAGGTAATAAGATAGGTATGGGTTTTGGTGTGTTTTTTTATGAGGGCTAGCTAAAATACAAGGACGAGATGTATGTATATCTAGGTATAATATAAATGCCTTACAACAAAGACAAGTATAATATTTTGTCATTGCTGTGAGGCATTTTAAACAATCCGGATAATAAGTGGATTCTTATATAGAATTAATGTATCGTTTCAGATTTTCGTAACCAACACTTATACCGGTTATGGTATCTTCCATACCTTCAAATTCAATTGCTATATCACTGTCATATCCGACACTCTTTAATATACGGAGACATTGTAGGATTGGAACATCGCCATGTCCTACAATGGTTCCTTTTAGGTAGTTGCGGCTTCTGGAATAGAAGTATCCCGTACCAGGGTTGGGATAAAGCCCGGATTTTACATAAAAGTCTTTTGCATGGGCATAAAAGATATAGGGTGCAATTCTGCCAAAAGCTTTTTCGGGTGCTTCATCAGCACATAGGAAATTACCCATATCTCCCAGAATACCAAAATTTCTATGTGTTACTCCAGTATAAAGCTTTTCCAAACGTTCGCTATCCTGACAGAAGTATCCATGGTTTTCTACCGTGGTTCGAATACCTTTCGAAGCAGCATAAATAGTTATCTCTCTGCACGCATCGATAAGAATTGGTAAGATCGTATCAAAGGGTCGGCCATCTCCTTTTGTTGCATCATGTCGTACTAAATTAACGCCTAGAATCGCTGCTATATCAATCATTTTCTTAACTCTTTCAATCTCTGATCGCGTATCACCATTACTTCCTAATATAAAATCTGCACCAAAGGTAAAACAAGAGATCCGGATACCTTGATGTGCACATTCCTGTGCAAGAACCGATGCATATTCCTCAATAGTAATACCTTCTGGCGCAAGAATATCTACAAATTCAATCGCTTCAAAACCGATTTGTTTGGCTTTCGCAATGCAGTCAAACTGAGTCATTTCACCAGAGGATATTAATTTTTCAAAGCTATAGGAGCTAACTGCTAATCTCATTATTGTATTCTCCATCTATGTTTATAAAGATTATAATATTACTTCATGACCGGTTTTGGCGGATTCATAGATGGCGTCCAATATTCTCATAATATCAATGCCATCCTCTGCCGGTGATATACAAGTAGTTCCATCGGCTAAACAAGATACATAGTGATTGATTTCATTTTCGAATAATCCATCCAGGTTTAAGGCGGTTTCAGCATCCAGTGTAATATTCGATAAATAATCATGAAGTTCACTGTATATTTCTAATTCGGGATTTAATTTTGCACCACCTTTCGTACCAAATAACTCGATCTTGCCTTCATCATTTTTTATATTTAGGCTGAAACTTGCTTCAATAGAAAGCATGGCACCATTGTCAAATCGGATCATAGCGGTTGCAAGGTCTTCTACATCACATATATCATGATCGCCGGCACTGGCAGATTGATAGAATTTCTTACCTCTGATATTTTTACGATCAGCCAATTTATGAAAGGTTGCTCCGTATACAGAGATGGGTTTTGGATTACCCAATAAATACCTTACCAGATCAATGACATGTACTCCGAGATCAATAAGTGGACCACCACCGGAGCGGGATTTGTCGCCAAACCATCCCCCGGGATTGCC
>JAGFXQ010000346.1 GCA_017861355.1 Bacillota bacterium | reverse complement strand
GGAACTATCCGGTGGATTATGGTTAACCCGGGTCACAAGAATACAGGCTGATATGCATAGAACAGAGCTAGAGATCACGGTTGGAACAAAGACAGAGATCGCTATTCCATGGATCAATAGTTTCTTTGCTTCCTTCTCTAAGGATGAGATCCGTGGAGAGGCAACAATTCATGATCCGGCAGAAACAATACGAATCTGTGAAGTGGTACTCGATACAGGAGCACAGATCAAGGGTGTGGGGAAACTAATGGAGAAAATCGATGAGATACTTGGAAAATAAAGGGATAGGAGGGGATAGCCATGGAGGTAGAGTTTAGAAAAGATCTCAAGCATAATTATATGATTATCGCAGTAGAGGAAGATATGCAGACGGAGGAATACAGCATCCGACTGCTTCAGCAACAGGTCTTAGCAGGGTTACTACCGATCAGACTAAGCTACCTAGATCATCAGAGTTTGCATTATTATGAGATAACAGGAAAACAGTCCTTACCGAATATGCTGGAGAGATTCCCGTTATCCTATGACAAACTGAAGTCTTTCATGGAGCACTTATTAGCTATATTGGAGCTGGCATATGAACATCTTCTTGCTGAGGATGATTTGATCCTTTCCCCGGAATATATCTTCTTAGATGTGGTAACGAATGCGCCTAATCTATGTTATCTCTCTGGCTATCATATAAATAGCAAAGAACAAATGAACCATCTTTTGGAATACCTACTGAACAAGGTGGATTATAGTGATCGGGAGGCGGTGCTTCTGGTGTACCGGTTATATGCGGTAAGCAGAGAAGAGGGTTTCACCTTCACTCACTTACAAGAGGCGATGCATAAGAAGCAGGGGGAAGAGAAACAGGAAAAAACATCTTATTTATCCGATATCCATAGTAAAGAGTTTACTGTGGAGAAGAATTCTACGATGGAACAGATACCGGTAGTATTAGAAGAGCAGCTAGAGGAGAGAGAAGTGAGGATTTATCCATTCACTACCTATCTGCTTACCGGGATATGCGCAATCGCTGGTATTCTGCTTCTCATTCTTGGCTTCACTACCGGTATTCTCTATGATCCTTACGGAGATCAACTGAAATACAGTAAGCTCGTAGGCTTAGTGCTGGTTGTCTTATGTGTGGAGGCTTACCTATTGAGAAAAATATGGAGCAAGGACAATCAGGTGGATAAGATTGTAACAAAGCGAGAGTATATCGACCCAAGGCAGGAGTATCCCGAAGAAGAGAAGATGCTACAGACAGAGGATCCCTCATTTGCAAAAGGGAAGAATACGATCTCAGACTCCTCCGTATTAACCAAAAGAGAACAAATCTTGTGGCAGAGCTTGGAGCAGGGAGAGAGAAGAAGTGTTGACGATGAATCAGCAGAACCATTGGTTACCTCGAGAAAGGAATTGATGTCTTACGAGGAGGATGCGAACCCTACCTGTATCCTGAATAATCCGGAAGCATCCATTAATAAGAATACTCAAGCGATTCTAAAATCCTTGGAGGAAGAAAGCTATTCCTCAATTTCAATCAAAGAATTCCCCTTTTTCATCGGCAAACTGCGTAAAAATGTGGATTACTACATCGATAAAAGTGTAGTCAGTCGATATCATGCCAAACTTACCAAGGAAAATGAAAGCTTCTATATCACAGACCTCAACTCAACCAACGGAACCTATGTAAATGAGACAATCCTTCGAACATATGAAAAACAGGAGATTAAGCCGGGGGATAAGATAGCGCTGGCAAATCTGAGGTTTGAGTTTGCACTAATTTAGAAAGGTAAAGCCTAATATCTATGTAACGAATGTTCATTGATAACTCTTGAATTTTCCATCTACGACATGTTGTTCTATATTTCAACAATGTATAATTATGGTGGGAAAATTATATAAGGAGCAAAGTAGATGGTAAGGGCGATTGAGACCAATCCAGAATTGATTCAAGGTGTAATGCTATTATAATAGAAAACCAGTAGCTAAGGATAATATAGCAAGTTATAAGTCTAATCAAACGTCCAATACTTACAAAGAAGATTATATACATGGATCAGTTCGGAAGAGCTATAACGAGGAAAGTATATCAGAACTGGCCTATCACGAGTGGAGAACATTCAGAGTTATATTCATATGACATTGTTGGTAATATGATTGGGTACACAGATCCATAAAAGAACCTGAATGAGGATGGTTTTACAAAATCATATAAGTATGATGCATTAAATAGGATAATTGAAGTTAAGGATGCTAAAAACCAAGTTACCATTGCGCATTATACGATACTTGGTGATGTTGACTCCGTTAAGCTGAAACAAAATGCAAGTAGCACTGCTTCGATAAACCTATTCTCAAAAGCCTATAATGAATTGGGCGGAGTACAAAGTAAAAACGGATTCTTCTTCCCATTCAACAGTATATTCCTATAACACAATTGGAATAAATACAAAAATCATAGATCGAAATGGAAGCAAAAGAAATTTCACCTACTCGATTTATATTGAGAGGTGATCTATCCATAGTAGTGAAAAGGATTTATTGACAGTAAGATAGATGTGGATATAATATTATTGTGTAAAAATATGGAATGAAGCTTATTTAAATTATAATGATTAAAATCGAGGTGAAAAAATTGGAATGTCCATATTGTAAAAAGCAAATGAAAGTTGGTTCAATTGATGTATATGATACGTTAAGTTGGTCTCCAGAGGGAGAGCTTAGGAAGGGGGGATCAAAATATGGAATTGCAAGAAATGGAATAGTTTTAGCAAAGTACTTATTATTATTGCCAGCTTCTAAAGAAGCTTATTATTGCTCCGATTGCCACAAAATTATATTAGATACTAAATAAAATCATTTTAAAGTCCTCGAGTAACTTACTCGAGGACTTCTTTACAAAAATATTTACTTAAAATGGATTAGAACTAGTTGTTTGCCATGTTATGTCACTATCTATATAAGTTATTGGCCAAACGGGATCAACGCCAAAAAGAGATGTATAATTTTCTGCCATGTATTTTTGATATTGGTTCTGTGTAACCATTCTTATAAAATCACTATAACCAACGGAACCTATGTAAACGAGACTATCCTTCGAACCTATGAAAAACAGGAGATTAAGCCGGGGGATAAGATTGCATTGGCAAATCTGAGGTTTGAGTTTGCGTTGCATTAGAAAGTTTAATCCTGATACCATCTCAACAAGAGCCGGCAAGCTTTGCAGTGTAAGCTTGCCGGCTTTTGTTCCATACAAAAATCTTGTAAATAATGGAACAAAAGGGTACAATAAAAGGGTAAGAAAATGACAATGTCATGATAGGAGGTCTTTACATGATGAGACGATACGATATGATACATGCGTTTATTTTACTGGCCTTTCTTGTGATTGCGAATGTTGTAGGAAATGCTGTGGTCAAGGGTATTGTACTTCTTCTTTTCGCTTCGGTCTTAATCGTAAATACTGCGTTGAAGCTGAGGTCTAAGATGGGCGATAAGCTTGGTGAGAAGATCTTTTATCTCGTATTGCTGATCTTGGATATTATTCTTGCCATTGGAGCGGTTGTTGTGATTGTAATGTCGATCTTAGGGAATTAATCGGACTTACAAAAGCTTTGTATTACGTTTGGTCTGATGGTTCTTTGGTCCGGATTGGAACGGACATGCTAGGGAATAGAGTTGAAGGTGTTGGAGGATATGGGAATGAAACAATATATTATGGCTCTGGATCAGGGCACTACTAGTTCAAGATGTATTATTTTTGATAAACAGGGAAAAATGAAAAGCGCCGCACAGAAGGAATTTAC
>JAGFXQ010000345.1 GCA_017861355.1 Bacillota bacterium | reverse complement strand
AACTCCTTGGGAGTAACATTTGGAGCATCCTTCAGTAAGTCGGTTAAAATACCTTTCTCTCTCAACAATGAAGAAAATTCCGTCAATGTCTTGATATCCTGCTGGAAAGCAGAAAGTGAAGTATAATCCATATTGGTCATGATCGATTGCGCCATAGAACTATCAGCAAACACATCTCCCTGCTTTAGAAGATCATTCACCAGTGCAACCTTCTCTTCCTCTGTTCCTATAATCAGTTCATTCGTAGAATATTCATCTACTATAATATTCAGTGAGTTTATGTAATCTGTATATTCTTCAGCACTTTGATTCTGAGTAATTCCATTTCGCAATACCTTTGAGGCATAATACACCTTAACGATGGAAGGGATAGATTGATCAACCGATATAGTAGCGATAGCTACATTCTTTTTTGTTAAGGAAGAAAACATCGCATCGCCAAGTAGCTTTGTTCCAGTATATTTGTAAAAATAATAAGCTGGTGTATTGTGATATCCCACTGCCATGCGATATCTGTTTGCACCTAACAGCTCTGATACACCACCCGTTTGCCCTGCGGCTATGGTTGCGGTCTCGGTTCGCTGAAGAAGCTCGGAATAGGCACTGACCGGCATGAAGAAGATTGCTCCGATCAAGATTGCATAAAACCCTCCCAGTATTGCTCCTCCAATACAGCTCTTCTTTGTTGGGCTGGGAAAAAGCTTGGTTAACTTTTTATTGATTACATATCGATCCATCAGCAGATAGATACCAAAGGTGATAAACTTAAATATCCAGAACAGTACAACATACACAAAAGGATTTAAGAAAATTGTGAATAAATTGACTGCGCTTTCTTGAAAGAAGTATAATCCACCGGGATTCACTCCGGTGAGACCATATAAATAGTCATTCAATCTATTCGTAACTACAAGCTTGCGAACAACAAACTCGACAATCGGTGATGTGATGCACATAGTCAGAGCTGCTACTCCGATTAACATGACTGTTCTGATCAGGTTACGGCGTATCCCACGCTCATAGCCGATCATGACTTCCAACGCGATAATCAGAAGTGTTATTATTGTAGTGATTATACCGATAATCAGTGTCATAATACCCCCATTCTGCAATTTACTCTATCATTATGATTGTAATGGAAGTTAAAGCACCTTCGGTGCTATCCATACAAAGCACGATTGACATCCTAACTCACTGAGTCTACTGCGAATCCAACATTTAATTTAATTATTCATCGAATAATATATTCATGAGGTATCTTAACATATTCTGAAATTCCAGTCAACTTAACACAAGGCTAGTAAATCTTACATTTTTCTGACAATAGTTTATAACAGACATGATAAAGCCGATCAAATTCTATCGGTTTTGTAATAAAATCATCCATACCCGAGTCAAGACTTCGCCTACGGTCCTCTTCCATCGCAAATGCCGTCATTGCAATAATAGGAGTATCCCGAAAACGTACATCTTTTCGTATTAACCTTGTTAACTCATAGCCACTCATCTCCGGCAATTGAATATCCATAAGAATCAAGTCCACTTGATATATTTCCAGAAGGCGCAACGCCTCTTTTCCATTATAGGCATTGAGAATATGGAACCCCGAGTTTTTTACAGTCGCCTCAATAATCTCCTGATTAATCTCATTATCTTCTATGCTAAGTACTATTTTATTTTGAAACACACTTCGGTCATAAGATAACTCTGATTGATGTTGATCCGCGCCAAATTCTATATCCTCATTCTCATTTGGTATAACAGACTTCTTATATTTCTTTAAATTACATACATATCGAAAGGTACTTCCCTCACCGAATGTACTATCCACATAGATATCTCCATCCATTAAGAGTGCTAACTGCTTCGAGATGGACAATCCCAGACCGGTCCCCATGTGTTTCTTTTTGGAATTTAAATCTCCCTGATAATAGCTGTCAAATATCTTATCCTTATCTTGATCCGAGATCCCAATTCCCGTATCTATAATCTTAAATTCTATCCGTTGCATAGCCTCATCAGTATGTAGTAGGTTTACATCCATGGTTATGTAACCATGATCTGTGAATTTAGCCGCATTACTAATTAAGTTTAGTAAGATTTGTTTGATTCTAATTTTATCGCCAATTACCATGTGTTTGATTTCCGGATCAATAGATATCTTTGTCTCCAATCTTTTGGGCTGACATAGGATACAAAGTTGATCGAATATCTCATTTGAAATCATCTTAATATTAAAAAGTGTATTTTCAGGTTCAATCTTACCTGATTCGATTTTTGTAATATCCAACATATTATTGATGATACTCATTTGGCTATCAACTGATTCCTTCAGCATGCTTAGCCATTTCTGCTGTTTAAGATCAATCTTTGTTTTTGACAACAAATGAATTATTCCTATGATTCCGTTCATCGGGGTCCGAATCTCATGGCTCATGCTCGAGAGGAATTTGGTCTTAGCTATATTAGCTTGTTCTGCTTCCTTTTTTGCTATTTCAAGTTGTCTGCATTTCTCTGCTAGCTGTTCTTCAATCACTTTACGATCCGTAATATCTTCATTTGTACCAACCATTTTAAGCGGCTTACCTTCTGCATCCCATTGAGTTACCTTACCTTTTCCTCTGACCCAGATAAATTGGCCATTGGTCTTCAGCATTCGAAATTCGACGATAAATTCCTGCCCCTGCAATGTATCCATCAGTGTCGTTTGTAATTGCGGTAAATCCTTTTCATATATCAGTTTAGACCATTCCAGTAATGTTTTCTCATTCTTCCACTGATCATCCAGTCCAAGTAATTGATACCACTGATTATGAAACAAGAATAAATCGGTATCAATCTGCCATTCCCAGACCCCGAATTTACCACATTGGATGGCACTTCTCCATAACTGCTCCGCCGTTTCCAGTTGTTCTTGTAATTTTGTTCTTTCCGATAGATCTCGATATAGTACAAAAATGCCATGAAATTCACCATTAATCTTATATAATGGCGTTACTGTTATTCCCACTGGAATAACTCTGCCATCTTTATGTATTCTGATGCTTTCATAACCTTTGATAAGTTTCCCTTGTTCTAATTTCTCAATGATTATCTTGACTGCAGTTATTTCATTCTCGGGCACAATCCAGCTAATATTCTTACCAAGAATCTCATTTCTTGTATATCCCAAAAGATTCTCCGCTGCTTTGCTCCAATACATAATTGTAAGGTCCTTCGTATATCCTAACGTAGCATTTTCTGTAAAATCTTCTTTGACATAAAACTCTTTATTAAAAAAATAGACTTTGAGGACGTTCGCATCCATTGAATTACCATCCATAGGCAAATCATGAATTGTTACTAATTCCCCACATTCTATATTATTGCTGCCTTCTAAATTATTGATTAAGAACATCCTATTGTTATCTTCTGATTTTTCATATAGCATAAGTAACTATTCCCCCATCAATGAATTTTTATCAAATAATGTCATATTATTCCACAATTTGTTTTATTATAACATAACAACCTATTTTTTGACAAACGTTCAATGACAATACAACGACATATTTCCAAAACATATCGCAGTATTCACGGTTATTGTTTATATTTCGACATATATCAACGGAAGAATTACTTATTTATCGACCCATACTTCTTTGTCCCAGTCCTGTGCTCTGTCCATAACTTGTTGAGATCGAGGATAATGTAACATCAAAGGTTTGATTATTAATGGTTAAGGTATAGTTCTCACCCTGGACAAGCTTGGGTGAGCTGATTACGATGGATTGATATTGCTTATTCGGAGTGAAGCTTACAACC